>CAZLHQ010000018.1:0-33487 GCA_964559355.1 uncultured Hyphomicrobiaceae bacterium | reverse complement strand
CGATGGCCATTCATCTGGGGCGCGACTTGCGGCGCGCCTCGTGCGACCAACCCGGACGGCAGCCTGAAGACGGGCTCGGGGTCCGGCGCCGGGCTCGCGAGTTGCCCCGTCCGCGCTGCGCCCCTCCCTGGCCATCCCTATTCGGTCTTGCTCCCGGTGGGGTTTGCCATGCCGCGTCTGTCGCCAGCCGCGCGGTGCGCTCTTACCGCACCCTTTCACCCTTGCCGCTTCGGCGGATGCCTGACGGCGGTTTGCTTTCTGTGGCACTTTCCCTGGGGTTGCCCCCGGCGGCCGTTAGCCGCCACCGTGTTTCCTCGGAGCCCGGACTTTCCTCTGGCCTGCGGCTAGCGCCATTTACTGACGAGCGGCCAGTAGCCGTCCAGCCGACTGGTATCAGGGAATAAGGGGGAACCAATTGCGCGCGTCAAGGGCAACTTCGGAAAGTAGCGCTGGCCGGGGCCCGCGTCCGCCGGCGCTTTCGCAAAAACACCGCCATATCCGGTAACGAATTGCCGACACGGTGCGAACAACTCCTCGACACGTACATCCGCCAGCGCGTGATCGCGGGTGAACACACGGGCGCAATTTGGCATGCTATGTCACTGTTCTTCAACGACAGCCACAGCCAAGGAGCGCTACATGGCCGGCTACTACGACACGCAGCATCTGCTCGATTTTGCCAAGATCGCCGAAGGCAAGCCCGAGCTTGGCCGCAAGTTCTTCGACTATTACGGCGCGGTGTTCGCCGATGGCGCGTTGAGTGCGCGAGAAAAGAGCCTGATCGCACTCGCCGTCGCCCACGCCGTGCAATGCCCTTACTGCATCGATGCCTACACGCAGGACTGCCAGCAGAAGGGTGCTGATTTCGAGCAGATGACGGAAGCGCTGCACGTCGCGGTCGCGATTCGGGGTGGCGCATCGTTGGTGCATGGAATGCAAATGCGCGAGCAGGTCAAGAAGATGGGGATGTGATGAACTATTCCGCACCGTCGCAACGGCTCGATGCCATCGTCGAGGACTTGAACCGGGACGACAAAACGCCGCGTGCGGGAACCTCTCTGCACCGCCGACGTTCCTCGCTGGTCGCCCCGGCCGAGCAGTTGCGCACGCTCGATGCGGTGCCGCTTCAGCTCGATGGCAGGGACGTCACGTTCGATGCCATGACGGCTGGCACCCTGATGCCTGGCAAGCTGGAGGTTTTCCAGGTCAATCTCGGCAAGTTGTGCAACATGACGTGCCGTCATTGTCACGTCGATGCCGGACCAGATCGCACCGACGCCGTGATGTCGGATGAGGTCGTTGATGCGGTCATCGGCGCCATTGGACGGTCTTCGGCGCATACCGTCGATCTCACAGGCGGCGCACCCGAGCTGCATCCACGCTTTCGCGAGATCGTCGAGGCGGCGGTAGCGGCAGGCAAGCACGTGATCGACCGCTGCAACCTGACGATCCTGCTGCTGCCGCGCAACAAGGGGCTGGTCGACTGGTTCGGTGAGCTCGGCGTCGAGGTGGCGGCATCGCTGCCGCACTACCGTCGCCCCAACACCGACGCACAGCGCGGTCAGGGCGTTTATGATCGCTCGATCGAAGCGATGCGATTGTTGAACAGCAAGGGCTACGGCAAGGGCGACCCGCGTCGCCGGCTGACACTGGTGTCCAATCCCGCGGGCGCCTTTCTCGGTGCGCCGCAATCGGCTGTCGAGCGGGATTGGCGTGAAGGTCTCGCGCGCGAATGCCAGGTCACGTTCGATCGCTTGTTCGTGTTCAACAACATGCCGATCTCACGCTACCTGGAATGGTTGCAGGACAGCGGCAACCTGGAAGCCTACATGGCGCGATTGCTGGCGGCCTTCAATCCTGGCGCGGTGGCGGGCCTGATGTGCCGCAACACGCTATCTGTCGGCTTCGACGGCCACCTCTATGATTGCGACTTCAACCAGATGCTCGATCTGGAGCTGGCACTACCCGGGAAGGCCCATATATCGAGCTTCGATGAGGCGGCGTGGCACACGCGCCGGATCGTCACCGAGCGCCACTGCTTCGGCTGCACCGCAGGTGCCGGCAGTTCTTGTGGCGGCCAGACTGCGTGAGGAGACTGCGTGATGCGGCTGGCGCGGCCTAGAGTGCCTCCGGAAAAGTGGGAACCGGTTTTCCGATAAGAAGCACGACAAAACAAAGACCTATGTGCTTCCGGAAAAGTGGGAACCGGTTTTCCGATGAGAAGCACGACAAAACAAAGGCGTAGAGCTGTTACGCGATTCCATCAAAACCGGAACGGCTCTAAGTCTCAAGCGACAGCGGCTTCAGCTTCAGCGGCGGCGAGCAGACGGCGAAGGGTGAGAAGCGTCGAGCGATCGAGTCGCATGTCGACCAGCTGCGGACGCCAATGCAATTGAAAGGCGCGCAGCACGAACTGGGTCGGCTCGTCGAGCACGCCGGTCACGTCGACGCCGTAGCCATAGCGGCGCAGCATGTGTTGTGCATCGGCGATCTCGGCGGCGCGGTGTCCAAGGCCAAATGAGAAGCCGGTCAAATCGACCGGTTGGGGTTCGATCCAGCGGCCGGCCCCCGCCTCGGCCAGACGCCGCCAGTCGAATTTCTCGCCCGGATCGACCTTGCGCGCGGGCGCGACATCCGAATGGGCCAGCACACGCCCGGCCGGGATGGCGTGGCGCGCCACGATATCGGCGCTGAGCCTCGTTACCGCAGTCATCTGTGCTGGCGGGAATTCCGGATAGCCCTCGGAGTGGCCGCAGTTGTGGATCTCGATGCCGATCGAGCAGGAATTGATATCGCTTTCTCCAGCCCAATGAGATTGCCCGGCATGCCAGGCGCGCAAGTCTTCCGCCACCATCTGGGTGATGGTGCCGTCCTCGGCGATCACATAATGGCAGGAGACCTTGCTTTCGGGGCGCGCCAGCCAGTCGATCGCGCGCTCCACGCACGCCATGCCGGTGTAGTGCAACAGCAGCAGGTCGGGCCGGCGCTGATCCTTGCGCGGCTCGAAATTTGGGGAGGGGTGTAGGCGCTGAACCAACGCGCTGTCTGGATCGCGGATCACGGAGCGGGGTCCGGTATGGGCGCTTTGGAGGAGATGGCGGGTGGAGCGTGAGCTGCGCGTTCCTTCACGATCGCGTCGTAGGCGGCATTGATGACCGCCAGCTTGCGATCGGCAACCACCTGGAATTCGCGCGGCACGCCATGTGCGGCAAGCCGGTCGGAATGGTTGTCCTTGACGAGCTGGCGGTAGGCGGCCTTGAGCGCCTCGTCTGAAATGTCGTGGGGCAGCCCGACTACGGCATATGGGTCGTCGGGATCGATGACGAACATGCGGCGTACCTGCATGTAAACGCCATCGGAGAGCTTGAGAATTCCAGCGACCTTTTTCAGGAAGCGTTCTTCGTCGCCGTGCAGCACGCCATCGGCGGAGGCGACATGGAACAGGCATTCGAAAACGTCGCGCTTGATATCAGGGTCCTCAGCCAGCATGTCGGCGATCTGCTCGGCATATTGCTCGAACCCGGCAACGTCGCGCTTGGCCAGGTCGAACACGCGGCGCACCACCTCGCGCTGATCGTCGGGCACATGGAACCATTGCTCGAAGGCGTCCATTTCGGCGGCTATGGCGACGCCGTCCGCTTTGGCCATTTTGGCTGCCAGCGCCACCAGAGCGATGGTGAACGCCGTGCGCTGGTGGGCGGGCGTGGTGCAGCGATGTCCGTCGAGGCCCAGTGCCGCGGCGAGGCGCGACAGCGCAGATGCACCCGCAGGGCGGTCGCGCAAACCCAGCATGTCTTTCAATCGGCGAAGGGACATGCGCCAACTGATATCGCGTTTTCGCAATACAATGAAGCCACCATGATGTGATTGCGTAGCAACCTTCTGCAGCGAAATTGGTCCACAGAAAAATCCATTGTGATTGATGTTACCGCAGCATTGAATTGACGGTTTTGTTGATCGCGAGCAAACTAATGATGTTGACTGAGCTGGTGGGTGGGCTGGCGCATGAGGCGAACATGCGGCAGGCCGGAAAGTGAGGTCACAAGACACCATAAGAGTGTCACGCGTAATGATTTTCTGTTGGTGGAGGAATGTAATGAGGAGCTTGCTGATCGCAATCTGCGCTGCTGCGGCGTTTGCCATCTGGGCCAATGGTGCCCGGGCTGACGAGTGGGCCGGAAATGCTGGCTGGACCGGCAACCAAGCGGAGCCCGAGGGTGGTGGGGAGATTGCCTCCCGCTACGTGCTACTCTAACCGGCTATAATAGGTATTTTCGCAAGGCTGATCGGTGCGTGTGTTGGGGACGAGCCACGGATATCGGGCAACTCCCTCACATTCCGACGCGGATTTGGTCCGACCCTTCCCGGCATTGACGGTGCCGATTAAGTAAGGTTTTGGACTTGCGGAGGCTCTTGGTACGACCCGCATAATGCGGTAGCCGGCCCGTCCGGTTGCCATTGACGTGGGATCGGCAAGCCGATAGCTCACCCGGGCGAAAAGCTCGGAGGAGCTGTAATGGGCGTTGCCGGAGAGCGTTGGCAGTTCTGGATCGATCGCGGCGGCACCTTTACCGATGTCGTGGGCAAATCTCCGCAGGGTCGCCTCGTCGCGCGCAAGGTTCTGTCTGAAAATCCCGGCGTCTATCGCGATGCCGCGCTGGAGGGCATCCGCCGCATTCTGGGGCTTGCGTCCGATGCGGCAATACCTGCCGGGTTGATCGCCTCGGTCAAGATGGGCACCACCGTTGCCACCAATGCGCTGCTGGAGCGCAAGGGTGAGCCGACGGTGCTTGTCATCACGCGCGGGATCGAGGATCAGCTCGAGATCGGCTATCAGGCCCGCCCCGACATCTTCGCCCGCAACATTGTGAAGCCGTCGATGCTCTATGACGCAGTTGTCGGCGCTGACGAGCGCATTCTGGCGGACGGCACCATCGAACGCGAACTCGATACGGCCGCGCTGGAGCGCGATCTTGCCGCCGTGCGAGCGCATGGGATCGCGGCAGCGGCCATCGTGCTGATGCATGGCTACGCCCATTCCGAACACGAAAAACGCGCCGCCGCGATCGCCCGCAAGCTGGGCTTCCGGCAGGTGTCGGTCAGCCACGAGGTTTCCCCGCTGATCAAGATCGTCGGTCGCGGCGATACCACCGTTGCGGACGCTTATCTGACGCCGATTCTGAAGCGCTACATCGAGCGCGTCGCCGCCGAGTTGCAGCCGGCAGGTGGCAGTGAGCCGCCGCCGAGGCTCATGTTCATGGCGTCCTCGGGCGGCCTCAAGTCGGCCGATGCTTTCGAAGGCCGCGATGCCATTCTGTCGGGACCGGCCGGCGGCATAGTCGCCATGGCGGAAACGGCGCGGCGGGCGGGGATGGAGCGTGTCATCGGTTTCGACATGGGAGGCACCTCGACCGATGTTTCGCATTTCGCGGGTGACTACGAACGCTCGTTCGAGACCGAGGTCGCGGGCGTTCGGCTGCGCGTGCCGATGCTTCGCATTCACACCGTTGCGGCGGGTGGCGGCTCGATCATCTCGTTTGATGGAACGCGCCTTACCGTTGGTCCGCAAAGCGCTGGTTCGATGCCCGGGCCAATGGCCTACCGGCGCGGCGGCCCGCTCACTGTCACCGATGCCAACGTGGTGCTGGGCAAGCTCGATCCCGAGCATTTCCCAAGCCTGTTCGGGCCAGCACAGAACCAGCCGTTGGATCGTGACAGCGTCGTGGCCGCGTTTTCTGCTTTGGCGACTGAGATGGGCGGCGGCAAGACAGTCGAAGAGGTGGCGGAAGGCGCCGTGCGCATCGCAGTCGAGAACATGGCCAACGCGATCAAGAAGATCTCCGTGCAGCGCGGCTATGACGTCACTGGCTATGCGTTGAATTGCTTCGGTGCGGCAGGAGGTCAGCATGCCTGTCTGATTGCCGATGCGCTGGGCATGGAAACGGTGTTGATCCATCCGCTGTCGGGTTTGTTGTCGGCCTATGGCATGGGGCTTGCGCCGATCCGGGCAAGTCGCGAGCACTCGATCGAGGTGGAACTCGATAAGTCGGCAATGCATGCGCTGGCGCAGATTGTGGAGCTGCTTGCGCGTCAGGTCATGCAGGCCGTAATCAGCGAGGGCGTGGCGCTGCAGAACGTGCGCGTCGCTACCCGCCTGCACCTGCGCTATGCAGGCTCCGATACGGCCCTGCCGGTAACGCTGTCACGGCCAGAGCGCATGCGCGAGCAGTTCGAGGCCGAGCATCAGCGCCAGTTCGGATTTACCTCGCCTGAAAAGGCAATCGTGATTGCGACGCTCGAAGTCGAGGCGCAGGGGCGCGAAGAGGCAATCGAAGAGTTCGATGCGGGCGAGCAGCCCGTCGCGGCCGGCCTTGATCGTCCCGTTGCGCACACCCGCATCTTCTCAGGCGGGGAATGGCGCGAAGCGGCCATCTACGATCGCCGTAAGGGCATGCTGAAGGGGGGCTGCGTTGTCGGTGGTCCCGCGCTCGTCATCGAGGACCACCAGACGGTCGTTGTCGAGCCTGGCTGGGTGCTGCGCGTCACGGAGCGCGACGATCTCGTCATGACCCGCCGTCAGCCGCGGCAGCGCGAGATGCTCGGCAAGCAAGCCGATCCGATTCTGCTCGAAGTGTTCAACAACCTGTACATGTCGATCGCCGAGCAGATGGGGGAAGCGCTGCGCAACACCGCGCAGTCCGTGAACATAAAGGAGCGACTCGACTTTTCTTGCGCGGTTTTCGATGCGCAGGGCGGGCTGGTCGCCAACGCCCCGCACATGCCGGTGCATCTGGGCTCCATGGACCGTTCGGTAGAGACCATCGTGCGCGAACGGGCGGGTAGCATGAAGCCTGGCGACGTCTACATGCTGAATGCGCCCTACAACGGTGGTACGCACCTGCCGGACATCACCGTAGTGACGCCGGTTTTCGATGACGAAGGTGCGCGCGTTCTATTCTATGTCGCCGCGCGCGGTCATCACGAGGACATCGGCGGGCTGACGCCAGGCTCGATGACGCCAAAGGCCACGAGCATCGACGAGGAAGGCGTGTACATCGACAACTTCCTGCTGGTGGAGGCTGGACGCTTTCGCGAGGAGGAGACCAGAGCGTTGCTGACGTCGGCACGCTATCCCGCGCGGCGACCCGACAAGAACATCGCCGATCTCAAGGCGCAAGTGGCGGCCAATGCCAAGGGTGCTGCCGAACTCGGCCGAATGGTCGCTCATTTCGGGCTCGATGTGGTGGAAGCCTACATGCGCCATGTGCAGGAGAATGCCGCGGAAAGCGTGCGCCGTCTCATTGCGCGACTGAGGCCGGGGAAATTCGCCATTGCAATGGATCAGGGTGCGCGCATCGCTGTTGCAATCACGCCCGATATTCCAGCGCGCACGGTTCGCGTCGACTTCACCGGCACGAGTCCGATTGAGGCCGACAACTTCAACGCGCCCGAGCCCGTTACCCGCGCCGCCGTGCTCTACGCCTTCCGCGTCATGGTCGACGCGCCGATCCCGATGAATGCCGGGTGTCTCGAGCCGGTCGAGATCATCATCCCCGAAGGCTCGATGCTGAAGCCACGTCATCCCGCCGCCGTGGTTGCCGGAAACGTCGAGACGAGCCAGGTAGCCACCAATGTGCTGCTGGCGGCCATGGGGGCGCTTGGCACGGCGCAGGGGACGATGAACAACCTGACCTTCGGCAACGATCGCGTGCAATATTATGAGACGCTGTGCTCGGGCGCGCCTGCCGGTTATGATTCCAATGGCCATGGCTTTGATGGCGCGGCGGCCGTCCATGTGCACATGACGAACACGCGTCTCACCGATCCTGAAATTCTGGAGCTGCGATATCCCGTTGTGCTCGAGGAATTCTCGATCCGGCGCGGCTCGGGCGGCAAGGGGCGCTTCGTCAGTGGCGATGGTACGCGCCGGGTCATTCGCTTTCGCGAGCCGATGAGCTGTGCCGTGTTGTCAGGTTTTCGCCGTGTTGCCCCGCCGGGGCTCGATGGCGGCGGCGATGGCGAGCTTGGACGCAACATGGTGCGACGGGCAGATGGCCAAATCGAGGAGCAGCCGGGCGCTTTCGAAACGAGGCTCGAAAGCGGCGAGGCGATCATCATCGAGACGCCGACGGGTGGCGGCGTCGGCAGGCCAAATTGAATACGGCCGAACCGAACCTGCTCGAATTCCTGCGGCACTTCTGTCTCGTGCCTTGCAAGTCGGCAGGCGGGTACTAAACTCCTGCTCATGCCCTTTTCCCATTGTGAGGAAACTGCAATGCGCCATCTCGCCGTCACCCTCCTTCCGCTGCTGCTCGCCACTGCAACACCGGCTCTCGCGCAGGACGCTCCCGCCGGCCCAGATGCCGAACGCATGATGAAGGCGCGTGGTGCAATCAAGGGTCTTGCCGAGGGCCTCAAGGAAAAGCTCGTTGGCGCGATGAAGGACGGTGGGCCGGTGGCAGCCCTCGACGTTTGCAAGATCGACGCCCCCAAGATCACGGCCGAGCAATCCAAGGCGAGCGGTGTAACGGTTGGGCGCACGGCGCTGAAGGTTCGCAACCCCGGCAATGCGCCCGACGACTTCGAAAAGCGCGTCATGGAGAAGTTCGTCGCCGACTTGAAGGGCGGTGCGGATGCTACGAAGCTCGAACACGGCGAGACCGTCGTCGAAGGTGGCAAGAAGACGTTTCGCTACATGAAGCCGATCATGACGGCTGGCACTCCGTGCCTTGCCTGCCATGGCGCGGAGTTGAAGCCGGAGGTCGCCGCCAAGATCAAGGAGCTTTATCCAGCCGATCAGGCCACAGGCTTTGCCGCTGGCGACATGCGGGGCGCGTTCAGCGTCAAGCAGGCCGTAGAGTAGGCGGCGCGATCTGTGACGGCGAGAGGGCATATTGGCCGACGCAATCGGTAAGCGGCCTTCCTCATTGCCGTCGGGCGGTCATTGCGGCGCGGTAGTGACGGATCGTGAAAGAATGCCAAGCGCGTCGACTTGCGACGGCGTATCGTTCAATAGACGCGGGTCGGCGCGCCTTGGGATTGCAAGCGCTCAATCGGCAGTGCCCAGCGGCAGACCAGACCTTCTTGCGTGTACTCGTGCGCGTAGGTGCCTTTCAGGCCTTGCTCGATTGAGAAGCGCAGCACATAGCTGCCAAACCCGGTATGCTGCGGCGAGGTCACGATAGGCCCGCCCGTTTCACTCCATTCGAACGCAAGCGTCGAGGCCGCACCTTCACTGGCCGGCGTGAGCATCCACGCGAGCTTCACGCGCCCTTCCTTGACGCTCCACGCACCATGGCGCATGGCGTTGGCGGCAAGCTCGTTGATGGCGATGCTGAGCATGACTGCTGCCGTCTGCGATACGTCCTGCGATTCGCCGATGATCTCGCTCAGTCGGTGATTCTGATTGATGTACGGCTCGAGAATGGTTGGTATCAGATCACGCACGTCGGGCCGGAATTGGCTTTGCGGCTTGAGATAGTCGTGGACGCGGCCAAGAGCAGCCAGCCGATCGCGAAAGGCGTCGTTGAACTCCTTGGGATCCGGGCTGAACCGCGCGGTCTGAGTGGCGATGGAGGAGACGACCGCCATCATGTTCTTTACTCGGTGGACGAGTTCCTGGTTGGAAATCCGAATCTCGACGTTGGCACGTTCGAGCGCTTCTTGCACCTGCTTGCGCGCCTCGACCTCGACGGCAAGTGCTGCGGCATCGGCAAGCGCTTTTTGTCGCGACATTGCAAGGATGCTGGCAATTCCCGTGACGAATGCTGCGAACACCAGCCCGGTAAACAGTACCAGCCAAGGCAACACACGTTCATTGATGGCCTTGAAACTTTGAGCCTCGAACAACTGCAGGAGCCAATGCTGTCCGCGCACCTCGAGTGGGATTTCGACGGTCGGCGTGGCAATGGCACGAGTTGTTGTGGGCGCCAGGCTTCCGCCCTGGAACAGCAGCGTTCCGCCCGAAGCCGGTGGGCGGTTGAAAACCTTGATGCCGATGTCCTTGAGTTGCTCCGACAGGTTGCGTCCAAAGGCTGAGTCGAACAAGTCCTGCATGCGGAACGCCGCAAAAATATAGCCTGACAGCATGAGGCGGCGGGCTTCGAGGTCGGCCGGCACGTCTCTGCTCGAGTAGATGGGTTGGTATAGCAGAACGCCGGCTTGCTGGTCGGCATCCACTTCCTGCATCAGCTTTACCGGCTCGGATAACATGGCAACGCCGCTGTCTCGTGCAGAGCTCATCGCATGGCGCCGGTTCTGCTCGGTGAACATATCGAAGCCAATGGGGCGCTCATTGCGCCAATTCGTAGGCCACAGCGACACAACCGCAGTGTAGAACGCCCTCGGCTCGGCAGGTCTCACCTGATAATCCGGCCGCTTCGCTCGCATGTAGTTCAGGTGTTCGGGCAATTGTTCGGCAGTGAATGCCTTCACATAGCCCAACCCTTGCAGGCCGGGATATTGAGCCGTCAGGTCAACCGAGTTCGCAAATTTCCCCCAATCGTCGTCCGACAATTCTCCATGCACATTGTAGAGGCTCGAGGCGGCCGTGAGCAGCCGCAAGTAGGGCAACATCAATTCATCAAGCTCGGTGGTGATGCGAGCCGTGGCTCGCTGAAACCTCTCCTCGCGCAGAATCTCGGTGCTTCGATCCGTGACCAAAGTAGAGACAAGCGTTGCGACCACCGACAAAACAAGGATGAGCCACGTCGAAGCCATGGGATGCGCGGCCCACTGCGGAACTCGCATTGCCAATGATTTCGGCTTGTAGGCAAGGAATCGATTCATGTCGTCGAGTTGCGTGCGTTGAAGTGGTCGTACTCACGCGGCGCGCTGCTCCGTAGTCCGCGCGATACGAATCTGCTCGATGAGCTGCTTGAGTGTTGCTGTGGCTTTGTCGTGTGAACCATCTGCTCCCGTTGCACTTTGGATCGTTGGGCTGTTTGGTGCAAAGACCATGAAGTGGCTGTCAGGGAAGAGATGTAGTGCGCGTTTGCGAACCGTAGGAATGAATTGTGCATCACGTCCGCCCACCGACACAAGGATCAACTTGTGGGGCGCATTTGCGCTCTGCTTTGCCAAGTGATTCAAAGCGGCAATGCCTGTCGTGTCACCTGCTCCCTCGACAACCGCGCCGGGGATCGCCGCCACGGCCTGCGCAATGAACGACGCTGCCGCGCGATCGAATGCATTGCGCACGGGAATTACGGCGATGCGCTGTGGTGCATTGGCAGTTGGCGAGTTTTCGCCAATGACGTCAAAGTCGATGGTCTCTACGAGGTCGCCGAATGTTGCCTTGATCGCAGCAATTTTTCCGCGACTGAGTTGCCCGCGGTCGTGATCGGTCGATGCAAGCTGCAATGCCGGCAACATCACTGTGTCGAATGCTTGCAGCAGTTCTTCCTTTCCGTCCTGCACGTCGATGACGTCCAGCGCGCCGATATCGTCCTCCGACAGCAGCCGTTGGTAGAGCGCTTGTGGCGCCGACAACGCGGGCTCGTCTCCGAGTAGAACCGTGATGAACTCGAGGCCCTTCAAGTGTCGGCCGATTACGACGAGTATCATTGTGAGCGGAGCTGCGAGTAACAGGCCGATCGGCCCCCACACGAGCGCCCAAAAGCCGGTGGAGAGCAGCATGGCAAAAGGAGAAAGACCGGCCTGCGGTCCCAATAGCATGGGTTCGACGAGGTGGCCCATGATCGGCTCGCCGATCAAAAAGACGGCAAGTACCGCGACCGCCATGCCCCAGCCGGGGTCGACTGCAGCAGCGAGCAGGAACGGCGGCACGGCGGCGATCAAGCCACCGATGAAAGGAACAAAACGCATGAGCGCGGCCAAGGCGCCCCATAGCGCGCTGTTGGGAAGGCCTATCAACCACAATGCGAGACCTACAACGACGCCGAAAAGCACGTTGACTGTCGCCATGGCGAGGTACAGGCGCGACAGCCTTTCGGCAGCGTCTTCGATCGCCACCGTGGTGCCGCTGAGATTGTTGGTGCCGGCCAGCCGAACCACGCGATCACGCAGGTCCGCGCTTTGGAGCAGGATGAACAATGTGAGAAGCAGTGTCAGACCGGCAGCGGCGATCGGGTGCTTGATGGCGGTGATATAGGGTAGCCACGCTGGCGAGCCGTCACGATCTATGGAGACGACGACCTCTTGCGGGGCTTTGGGATTCGAATTTGCGTTCGGCGATGTCGGCGATGTCGGCGATGTCGGCGATGTCGGCGATTGGACAACGACCGTCGGCAATCCAGCACGTTCAGGCGTTTGTACCGTCGGAGGCGCGTTCATCTCACGCGCGATGTCGTCGCCGATTTGGCCAATGGAGTCACTGGCCTGTTTCAGCGCTCCCTCCGACTTGGCGCTTTGCGACATGGATCGCACTTTGATTTTGAGGTTCTCGCGATAGTTGCCGAGATCGCCCACCAGCGACACGATCTGGTTGGCAAATAATGCCGAGGTCGCAAGCAATCCCGCGACAAATACCATCACTACGAAGGCGACCGCGACACCGTGCGGAATGCGGCGGAGAGTGATCCACTTGACAATTGGGGCAAGTACAAATGAAAGACAGCCGGCCAGAGCCAGAGGGATCAGCAGATCCTGGCCGAAGATCAAAGCGCAGACGACGATGGCGCCAATGACGAAGGCCGCATACGTGCTCCAGATATTCTCGCCGATCAGCGGCATCTGAGGTCCCTCCGTTAACCAGTTTCCTGCCAGCTGCAAGTGCCGAGCGGCAGGTTCCGAGCCGCAAGCTCGACGCAAAGCAAAGATGCGTCGCGTGGGGGAAAACGGGCCTCGACGGGAAAAGGTTCCGCGTGTTTGGAACCCGGCAGCAGGAGATGGCGTTGTCAGGACATCGGTGCCGGGTCGAGGCCCGGTCGAACTGGCGGCAAAACGCCTATGCCTAGTCAATGGAGAACGCCATGGGCAACCTGCTTCACTACGCTATCGTGTTTCTGGTCGTTGCGCTTATTGCCGCATTCTTCGGGTTTGGCGGCGTCGCGGGCACGGCAATGGAAGGCGCCAGGATCCTGTTCTGGGTCGCGATCATCCTGTTCGCTGTATCGGCAATCGCGGGCTTCTTGCGGCGGGCGTGAGTCTGCCACGCATGCAAGCGTTATGGGGCTGGCAAAGCATTTGCTGGCCCCAAAGCGTGTGGTGGATGCAAAACGTGTGGTGGATGCGTCGGCATGACGATTGGCGAGCCAACCGATAGACGAAAAGATTCAGGATTCTGCCACGAGCTCAAACCCGCCATGTAACTCGCCGAGTGCATGTGCGTGGGAAAGCTGCGGTGAAGCCGCAGGTGGTTCACGCGCTGACTCGGTGGCGTCACTGCGACAGGCCGATCTTGAGGCAACGGGGAGTAGGCGAGATGGCGGCACAAACGCCTGCAAAGAAAGCAGAACTGGCCTTTCTTGTCCTAACTGCTTCGTTTCTGCCTTCGCTGTCACTCGTCGCTCTGGGTGCTCTTTGTCTGTGGGAGAAGGGCTATGTATTGCCGTGGTCACTCGCGGCGCTCACCCTTGTCGGGACGATTTACGGTGCGCAACGCTGGGCATTGCGTGTAAAGCCAGATGCGCGCGACCAAGCTTTGGATGTCGACAATGAGCTGCAGCGCGCAAATGCTCCAATTGAAGCAGACTTGGCTCCCGCGAACCAACATGGCGCTTTGGGCAAGCCGTCGGTTCGTGCCCCCATCAGCAACGAAGAGCTGGCGCGTGCGGATGTTGCATCGTTAGCCAAGACCGCGCGAATTGACGATTTGCTCGATCAGCAAAGGGCGTGGGCACTCACCTCTCGTACGATCGCCGTTGTCGCACGGCGCCTCCATCCACAGCATTCATCGGCGATCTGGCAGTTCACCGTACCCGAAGCGCTGGCGATCAGCGAGCAGGTGAGCAAGCGGCTTGGTGCCTTCGTGATCACGCATGTGCCGTTTGGCGAGCGGCTGACGGTCTCGCAAATGCTGACGATCTACCGTGCGCGATCGATTGTCGATCTGGCGGGCAGGGCCTATGACATTTGGCGTATCGTCAGACTGGCCAATCCGGCGACCGGCATGGCCAGCGAAGCCCGCGAGAGATTGACGAAGGCGCTGGTGGCGTGGGGCCATGAACATGTCACTCGGCAGATCGTGGAGGCCTATGTCGAGGAAGTTGGTCGAGCCGCGATCGATCTTTATAGTGGCAAGCTGCGCGTACAGGCCGGCCAACCGGTTGTTGATCGCAAAGGCGCAGAACTCGACGAGCCCACAAATCCTCGAGCGCCGGGTGTGTTGAAACAAACGAAGGCAATGGCAACAGCAGTGTTGCGCCGCTTCGCTCCCGGCAAAAAATAGGTTGTGTTGCAACGCGATCAAGGGGCGCGAGGATCCGCGCAGAAATGATGGAACCTCTGGGTCGCCGGAAGCGTTCAATGCCCATCGACAACGCGACGCGTCGTGACGACTCGGTGCGAACCAAAGGAGAACTAGGCGATGGCCTATGCACAACAGGACTTTCGCAATGACACCCAATCGCTGGCCAAGTCGGCCGCCGAAGCTGTCGTCGACACCGCGGCGGAATACGCGCAGAAGGCGGGCGAAAAGCTCGACGAAGTGAAGGCGGACGCAGGCCAGCTCGCGTCCGATACGATCGAGCGGGGTCGTGAAGCCGGTCGTCAGCTTGATGCGGTTGCGACCAACATGCGCACCGCCGTCGACAAATCGTTGCGCGATCAGCCAATGGCCACCCTCGCCGTAGCAACTCTGGCGGGCTTCGTGCTTGGGGCTCTTTGGAAGTCTTGATCTCAGAGCATTTCACCAAATTCTCGTCGCGATCAGGAGAGTGCAATGTTTCAGATGTTGTTTCAGCGCGCACAAAGTACGGTCGACACGGCGCTTAGTGCGGCGATCAACAAGCTGGTTATGACTGTGCCCTTCCTGATTGCGGCGGGCTTTGCCACCAGCGCCACGTATTCCTACTTCTCGCAGATCTATGGTTCGCTCGCGACCCAAGCCGGAATGGCGGCGGGCTTTGCGGGCATCGGACTGATTGTCGCCAGCGCGTTGCGTGGGCGGCCAGGGGAAGCGTCGCCGGTGCGCACATCTGCTGCTGACACAGCTGCGGTGAACAGTGACGCGACGGCCGGCAGAGCGGATGGCCAGATCCCCGGCGGGACAGAACGGTCCGCGCTCAATGCTGAAGACAAAGAGCTGGCAATGGCGGCATTGAGCGCGGTGGCGCCCGTCGCACTGCCCGTGGCCCTCAGATTTGCCATGCGAAACATTCCACTTGTCATCGCCGTAGTCGTCGCGGTGGTGCTGTTGTTGCAATCGAACAGGTTCAACGAGGTTGCGCCGGCAGACGACACAGCCGCTGCTTCGTGAGCCTGCCTACCTCCGACTTCAAGGATTTGCGGAATGAATGACAATCCTCTAACGCCGCGCAAGAACACCGGGCCAGCCGGATCAGCAGGTACGCAAGAAGCGGAACCCGTGTTGTCGCGTGAAGCCCAAGATGTCATCGCTCGAAGACTGCGCGAAGCCTATGTCAAGGCTTTGGAGGAGCCGGTTCCCGATCGGCTTACCGAATTGCTGGCACAGTTGGGGCGGAACAAGGTGCAATGATGCAGCCAGTCCCGGGTTCCTTCGAGAGCGATGTGGCAAGATTTATTCCGAACCTGCGAGCCTTCGCACGCTCGCTGACGCGCAATGTGGAAGATGCGGACGATCTCGTGCAGGAGACGCTGATCAAGGCATTCAGCAACTTCGAGCGGCTTGTGCCTGGCTCCAATTTGAAGGCTTGGCTATTTACGATCCTGCGCAATACTCATATCTCCCACATCCGTAAGCGGCGCCACGAGATCCTGCAGCAGCACGATGACCAAGTTGAGCTTGTCGCCGTGAAAGAAAGCCAGAGTTCCAGAATGGATCTGCTCGATTTCACCAATGCGCTGGAGACGCTGCCGGAAGATCAGAGGGAAGCACTCTTGTTGATCGGCGCGGAAGGCTTTTCTTACGAAGACGCGGCGCTGATGTGTGGTTGCGCGGTCGGCACGATCAAGAGTCGCGTCAATCGCGCAAGGACCAAGCTTGCCGAGATGCTAGACGTCGAAGAACAGACGCAAAGCACCTCCAGCCAGCTCTCCGCCTAGTGCGCGATGCTGTGTGTGCACGGGGATTGTATGCGTCGCGATTGCGAGCAAGTGAAACAAGTGCGCATCTTTCGATGCGCGTAACAACAGCCGGCGGGTTCTCAGGTTTGGAATTCAGTCGGTCCAGGGTGGAAAGGTACGAGGACATGACGGGGAAATCGATCGCAGATAAGATTGCGCCGGAGCTGCCCTATCTGAGGCGCTTTGCTCGCGCGATGTGTGGCAGTCAGGAAAGCGGTGATGCGTTCGTCGCACAGATGCTTGAGGGAATAATTGCCGACAATTCGATGTTCCGCGCGGACCTGGCGCCGAAGGTGGCGCTCTATGGCGCGTTCTTGAAAATCTGGAACGCGATGCCGATCAACCTGTCGGCCGATCCAAAGGCGACGACCTTGGATGCTTCGGCCGATCGCAGGATCGAGCAGATCACGCCACGACCGCGGCAGGCCTTTCTTCTGACCGCGCTGGAAGGCTTCAAGCCGGCAGAAGTTGCCGCGATCATGAACGTTCCGGTTGGGGAGGCGGCCAGTCTCGCAGAGGAAGCCGGGCGCGAGATCGCCGAACAGATCGCCGCGCGCGTCATGATCATCGAGGACGAGCCGCTTATCGCGCTCGACATCGAGGCGCTCGTGAATGAGATCGGTCACACCTCCGTTGGCATTGCCACGACGCGTGACGAGGCTAATACGCTGGCCCGCTCGACGTTGCCCGACATCATCCTCTCCGACATTCAACTCGCAGACGGCAGCTCCGGCATCGACGCTGTTCGCGACATTATGAAGGATATCAATGTGCCGGTGATCTTCATTACGGCTTATCCCGAGCGGCTGTTGACCGGCGAGCGTGCGGAGCCGACCTACCTGATCACGAAGCCGTTTCAGCCATCGATGGTCAAGGCCATGGTCAGTCAGGCGCTGTTTTTTGCACCGTCCACGAACGCGAATGCGGGGCACGGGTGAGGCATGCGGTGATGTGCGGGAAGCCAACGAATTGCACGGAACTGCGCGGAACCTTGTCGCACCGGCGGCGTTTCTCACTCGACACGGCCAGCCGAGCACTGGAGGTAGCCCACATGCCGACGTTCGATGATCTGACGACACCGCGGAACAGCAGTGGCAACAACGCGCCGGCAGCAGATGACTTGATGGTGGGGCTGGAACGGCTGCTTGCGCAGGGAAAGGCGACAATCGAACGCAACCCGACGTTGGCGATCGTTGGCGGCGCGTCAGTGGTCGCACTGCTGATACTTGCGGCCAAGAGAAGTGCCAGCACGAAAGAACCGGTTTCGTCGTTCGATCTGGGTCGATTGCAGGAGCAGGTGCGGCAAATGTCGATGCAGGCGGGATCGGGTGCAACAACCGCGAGCGCTGCAATTGCCGAATTTCTCGCCAAGGTTACTCCAAGCGATCCCGAGACGATCGCCAATGTGAAATCAGCCGTTGCCGATGCCCTGCGTCCCTATACCGATCGCTTGAAGCATTTTGCGCAAACGACAAGCGCGTAGCATCAATAAAGCCACTCAACATCGCTGCGTCGCGCTGCGGCTCCGTATCCCCCCGGACGGAGCCGCAGCCTTTTTTGTGTGGTCCGCAGTGGCGGCAGGCCAGCAACGGATCGATTTGCAGCATGCATCGCAAGATGCAACGGAACTCTGAGGCGACGCGGGCGTTTTACTTGCAGCAACGATCATGAGCGATTGCGATTATCGAACTGGTTTGGATCGATAGAAGAAACAGAAACCGAAGCAAGTCAGAAACTCAATTGGAGTGAGACGATGTCGAGCACAACGGACAAGATCAAGGGTAAGGCCAACGAAGCTATTGGCAACGTCAAGCAGGGAGTTGGCAAGATCGTCGGCTCCGAGAAGCTGCGAGCGGAAGGCATGCTGCAGGAACGCAAGGGCGAAGCACAGCAGATGCTTGGCGACGCCAAGTCAGCGGCGGAATCGGTCGCTAATGAGGCAGACAAGTCAGGCGCCGTCGATGCCGTCAAGGGCTATGCCAACAAGGCGACGGGAGCCGTCAAGGAGGGCGTAGGCCGCGCCGTCGGCTCGGCGGAATTGGAAGCGGAAGGCAAGGCGCAAAAGGCGAAGGGCGAAATGCAGAAGGCGACTGGCGATATCAAGCGTGCAGTCAACAAGTAGCGAGGCGACGAACATTTTGTCAGTTTCGTTATCGGACATGCCATGGCTGCAATCGATCGCAATTGATCGGTTTGCAGCCATTATATTTGATGCATGTGTGGTTCCAAAGATGGGAGCCTCGCTCGCCCATCAGCCATTCGGCTTCGCGGCTACAGACAGCGCATTGCGCACGGCGGCAATCAGCGCCTTGGCGGTGACGGGCCGCCAGATAACCTCGTCTGCAGCATCCGGCGGGGTGTCATCCTCGGAGACGATGTAAATCACCGATAGCCCCGGTCGTTGCCGCCGCATCGCGGAAATCAGATGCTCAGGGTCCATTTGTCCCGCGAACTTATCGGCAATTACGAGGTCGATGGCGAGGCCACGCAGAAGCGTCGCCAATGCGGCGGTGTCGCTCGATGCCTCCAGAACCACGAGGTTGCGCGTGCGCAGGAAACTGGCGAGGCGTTGCCGCGCGGCTTCGTCGCGCTTGACGATGAGAACGGCGGGCGGCTTGCGGGCCACAAAAGGATCAGGTGAAGACTCGTTGTCAGCAATGGGTGCGCGCGGCAAGTAGAGCGATACGCGCGTTCCCAATCCAACGGTGCTGTCGATTTTCACGGTGCCGCTAGACCGCTCGGCGAGGTCATAGGCAGAAGTCAGGCCAAGGCCGGTTCCCTTGCCCTCACCTTTGGTGGTGAAAAATGCGGTGCCGGCGCGCTCGAGGATTTCAGGCGTCATCCCGCAGCCGTTGTCTGAGATGGCAACAACCACATGGTCGCCCGTTGGCACATCTGCGCCCGTATCCGAGTTGGATGAGTTGCGCACCGTCACTTTGATCTGGCCGTCTTCACCAACTGCGTCTCGAGCGTTCGAAACCAGATTGAACACCACGGACTGGAAATGCATCTTGTCCGTCAAAATCGACCAGATGTCGTGCGGTGCGTCGATGGCAAGCGTGGCGTCTTGCCCGACGAGATGTTTCAGCAGGTCCGCATCGCCATTGACGATCTCTGACGGATTAAACGCTACTGCCACGGAGCCTTCCGAGCGCGCGAAGTCCAGCAGACGGCGAACGAGGCTGGATCCCCGGTTTACGGACTTGTCGACTTCCTGCAAAATCGCATCCGATGCAGTGCCATTGAGCTGTCGTCGAAGCACGCGGGCCGCCGATTGCATCACCGCAAACACATTGTTCATGTCATGGACGACGTGCCCGACGAACTCGCCTAGCATTTTGAGTTGTTCGGCGTGGCGCGCGCGGGTCTGCGCGTCGACAAGTCGGCGCGTCTCGGAGTCGAGCTGCTCGGCAAGCGAGGAAAGCACGGTTTGGCTTTGCGCAAGCTCGGCTTCAAGCTCGTGTTGTTGCTGACGCAGGTGAGTGACATCGTAAGAGCACGACAATATTTTGACGATCTCGCTTGACGCGTCGCGGATTGGAGCGACAGTCACGTCCCACCAGCGCGGCGTGCCCTTGAAGGTCGGGCAATAGGCGGTAAACGTCGTCGTGCGGCCGGCCCGTGCGGCATTCACCGCTGCGTCGACGGTTGCGCGTTCTTCCGGCGGCCAAAGGGCGGACCACGGGTTGCCGCAGACGCTCGCGAAGTCGTCGATCTCCATCAGAGCCATGCCAGGCGCATTCATCGCGATGAGACGAGCATCAACGTCGAGCAGCTTTACGCAGGCTCGCGATGTCAAGGTCAGGCCTGTAATGATATCGGTCGTCTCGCCCAGCTTTTCGAATTCATCGCTGCTGAGGTGGTCCAGGATCTGGCGATTGTCTCGCATCGGACGAAAATGCTCCAAGCTGGTCAGGAAATATTGTTGAATATGCGGGACTTCGCAAGTGGAGTGCGCCAATTCCACGCGCGAGCCAGCCGCTTTCGAGCTCAATGAGATGTCGGTGGCCGCAACGGCACGCGGGGAACCAAATGGCCCCTCGCTGCGTTTTCCCGAAAGTGGTCTCGACCTGAGCATTTCTGTATGGCGGGCGCATTTCGCAGCACGAGGCCACGCAGCGAGACGTTTTCGACTTCTGTTGGCCCCGATCAAATAGCAGCGCGTGCCGCGCAAGGAGAGCAGGTTCAACCGAGGCGGAATCGAGGCGCAATGGCCGTCGGCCAATGAGCTTGCTCAATGTCCTTGATTGAGGGTTTGGTGAAGGGCTTTGATGGAAACAGGATTGTTTCCGCTGAAGCTCGTCAGACTCTACGGTTCGGAGGGGTTTGTGCTCGAGGGAATGATCGATCCGAAGATTGCGATCGCCACAATTTTGATGGCCGCACTCATATTGTTCATATGGGGGCGTTGGCGGCACGACGTGGTTGCCTTGGCGGCTTTATTGGCTGCGATATTGGTTGGCGTGGTGCCGATCGACAAGGCATTCAGCGGCTTTGCAGACCCTGCCGTGGTGACCGTCGGATTGGTGCTCATTCTCAGCGCGGCAATTCGCCAATCCGGCGTACTGGAGCGGACGATGCGAGCTTTCGGGCTCGATCGGCTGAATGTTGTCGTGCAGCTGGTTGTCCTGGTTGGTCTGGTGACCGTGCTTTCAGCCTTCATGAACAACGTCGGGGCGCTCGCCATAATGCTGCCTTTGGCAATCGCAGTTGCCGAGAGGTCGCAGACATCGCCATCGATCTTTTTGATGCCGCTCGCATTCGGCTCGCTGCTCGGAGGATTGATCACGCTGATCGGCACGCCGCCGAATTTGCTGGTGTCTGGCGTTCGCAAGGAGCTCATGGGGCAGCACTTCGCGATGTTCGACTTCGCACCCGTGGGCTTGGCGATTGCGATTGCCGGCATCTGCTATCTCGCAGTGGCTTGGCGCTTGATGCCGGCCGATCGGCGCGGTGCACCCTCGCCCGAACAGAAGTTCAAGATCTCCGACTTCGTGACGGAGGCGAGTGTCGCGCCGCAATCATCCTATATCGGCAAGACTGTCGATGAACTGGAGAAGGTCGGCGAAGGCGAGGTCCGCGTGCTGGCGTTGTCGGCTGGCGGGAGGACGTACAGCGCGCCGCCGCGCTCATGGACTCTGGCGGAAGGTGACGTATTGGTGCTGGAGGCCGACAGTGCAGAATTGAAGCGCGTCGTCGACGAGGCGGGGCTGGCGCTGGTCGGCGACAAGGAGTTGGCCGCGGAGCATTTGAAGTCCAACGAATTCGGCACGATCGAAGCCGTCGTCACCAAGATGTCCGGATTGATCGGCCAGTCCTCGCAATCCATGAAGCTGCGCGATATGGGCATCAATCTGCTGGCCATGAGCCGGCAGAACCGGCGCACGACGAAGCGTCTCAGCCGCGAGCGGTTCCGCGAAGGCGACGTGCTGGCGCTGCAGGGAGACCTCGATCATCTGGCCTTCATGGTGCGCGAGTTGGGCTTGTTGCCGCTATCGGAACGCAAGATAGAGCTTGGCCGGCGCACCAGCGCATTGCTGCCCGTCGGCGTCATGGCTGCTGCGGTCGCGGCGGCGACTGCGGGCGTATTGCCGATTGCAGCGGCGTTTCTTGCAGGCGTCGTCGTGCTGGCGGTGGCGCGCTTCATGCGACCAGACGAGATGTATGCGGCGGTCGATCCGTCGATCATCGTGTTGATGGCCGCGCTGATACCGGTGACGGAAGCCGTTCGAACCAGTGGCGGCACCGATGACATCGCCGCGCTCATCGCGCGCCTGGCGGCAGGGCTCTCGCCATTGATGGTGTTGGCCGGTGTGCTGGTGGCAACGCTACTGGTCACGCCGGTGCTGAACAATGCGGCCACGGTGCTGTTGATGGCGCCTATCGCAGCGGGCTATGCGAGCAAGGCGGGTTTGAATCCCGATGCGTTCCTTATGGCAGTGGCGATCGGAGCGTCGTGTGATTTTCTGACGCCGTTTGGACACCAGTCGAACACGCTGGTGATGGGACCGGGCGGCTACAAGTTTCTCGACTATGCGCGTCTTGGCTTGCCGCTGACCTTGATCATCATCGCCGTGACGCTGCTGACGCTGCCGTGGTTCTGGCCGCTGAGCCGTTGATGCGCCCAACATGGCGTTGCGATCTGGAATGATTGGTTGTTCGCATTTGCTACGCCGGGCCGGCGACCACTTCGTCGGAAAACGCTCCAGGCAAATATGCGAGTTCTGGTGTTCCACCCTCCAAATCGAGGGGGCAGTCTGCTGCAGGCTCGCGCATAGTGCCCGGTATCATCTGGGTTGCATCATGTGGGCTGCGTCGTGTGGGGGCAGGTGTATGAGGGCCATCGGTCATCGGGAGGCGCGCATTGGGACTGCGCGTGCCTGTGTCGTGCGTGAGCGCGCCCTCAGTGCGGTCCCTCGGCTGGCGCTGCGTGTAAGCACACTCATGCGTGTAAGCACACTCATATGTGCGGGTTTGCTGGTGGTGACGGGTGACGTTGCCACAAGGTCCAGCGCCGTCGCTCGCGACTATTCTCTGCACATGCTGGCGCACGTTGCATCCCGATGCACGCTACATCGCACGGCGTCGTATGTCGTTCCAGTCTCTGCCGGCGCTGAACAATACGCATCGTCGGCTTCTGCTGCCGGTGTGCGGATTGCCTGCAATGTTCCCTATCAGATCCAGTTTTCTCGCAACATGCGGCCCGTGAACGTTGAGCTTGGACCGGTGGCGGCGCGGACTGACGCTGTCGACTCATTCGATCTGGCAGTTGTCATGCCTGGGTTGGATGGAGAAATTTCAGGTCGGTGCTCGTCCGAGGAGCTGGCGCAGGAAAGTGGCGGGTGCGCTCCTGCGAGCAGTAACGGTGATGCGCAAAGGTTAGCACCCGTTGGAATCGCACGGATTGCGATGTTTCAGCCCGAACAGCAGATGTTCGATTTTCCCTTCGCTTACATGCCTTCCATCGCACCGGGGCAAGCAGGGTCGCCAGCACGGCAGACGCATCTGCGCGTTGTACTTTCCGCAAGTTACTGAATTCGTGGTTTGCGCACCCGCTGCCGCCCTGTCGAACTATGCCGCTCCAGCATCGACTGCCGTCGCTCGATGCCCTGAGCAACGCCGCTTGCGCAACCTGCAACATGTCAGAGATGTGCTGTGTCGATATCTCAGCAAGTGCCAGTGGATCGCGCGTCTATCACTTCTGACTTCGTGCAGGAATGTTGTTGCGCATCGAACACATCGAGCGGGCGAACGATAACTTCTTCCCTGGATTTAACTCCGCAAGCGTCGATGCCCCGCCGAGTCGAGGGGGCGATATCTGAAAAAACTCTCTAACGAAGAATGCGCGGTGTCGTGATGCGTCCGCGAGGCGGGCAGACATTGAGCGGGCTCACCGCCGCGATGTTTGCCCTCGCAAGGGGCGCGACAGATGCGGATTTGGTTTCGTGCGCGGTGTCGCGCGATCACAGTGGGGGCGATGATGATCGCGGGCGCGATTGCAATGAGGGCGAGTGGCGCTGTGGCGCAAGACGCCGCGCCGTCCGTCGTCTCCGGCGCTGGTCACGACATCGTCATGCGCATGTCGGTGCCAACAACCTGCCGGATGACATCGTCGGCATCGCATATCCGGCTGACCGGCACGGCAGACGATGGCAGCAGAATCGATGCGACGCTCTCCGGCCAGGCTGGTTTGCTGGTGGACTGCAATACGCCTTATGCGATGACGCTCGCACGCAGCCCGGTCTACGCGCCGCCGTTCCGTCATCTTGCGCCGCGCCGCCCCCGCCATACCGATGGCGCTGCGTTGGCGCACAAAGCGATTGCCACTGCAACACGTCTGGTCGCATCCCAGGAGAGCGATCGGGCGGCACGTGACGCGGCATTTGCTGACGATTCGATTGAGCGCGGCGTTGTGGCGCGCGCTGGAAACGACGGCGCAGCCGATGGGCTCGCGGGGCATATGGAGGTGCTGGTCCGCGTCGATGGTCGCGGCGGGGGCATGGAATCAAACTGTGTGCTGGCGCCGGGCGTTGCGTCGCCATTCGTCTGTCACGCCTTTGCGGGGCCGGATGATGCGCGCCTGCCGCCGCCGCGTGCTTCCGCCAGTCTCATCGTCACCGGCGCGGTTGCCGCGCGCGAGGAGGATCATGGGACTTATGACGGCGCAGCAATGCTCGTTGGCGGGATGTTGGCCGGCGCACGGGTGGAGCATGCAGCGATACGCGCGGCGCGCGAACACGCTCGGGAGCGTCGCATCGGCGACCGGCTCACGGTGACTTTGAGCGCCAGATATTGAGTTGCAATTGCATTGTGACCCGGCGGGGCCGGGTGGAGGGAGACGGCATGAGAAGGACGAGAGCAGTTCTGGCTGGGCTTGCGCTTGCCGCGTTTCCGGCGGTGGTGATGGCGACAGATCAGAACATCAATCTGACTGCCGCAGTGCCGAAGTTCTGTAAGTTCGATGCGGTGCCGACGTTTGGATCGTTGAACAACGTCACCGTCGGTTCGACCAGCACCTCTGCCAGCGTCATCAATGTGTCGACGGCGACGAACACGACCGGCACCATGAACAATGCAGGCTTCAGCTTCTCAATCCAGTCTACCTGCAACACGTCGAGCCAGGTGGTATTGACCACTTTGAACGGCGGGCTCAAGGACGCCACACCCGAGCCGGTTGTCAGCGGCACGTTCCTCAACCGCATCGATTACCTGGCCACCACCACATGGGACGGCGCGCCGATAGGCATCTTTTCGACCAACGGCACGGTGATGGCGAGTTCGTCGCCGCAATTGGCAACAGGTGCCCACACCGGTCTTTTGAGCATGAACCTCGGTTTCATACTGAATACCTCGGCTCCGCTGGCGGCGGGCGATTACACCGACACGCTGAGGATCAGCCTTACACCGCAGTAATACATTTTTGTGAAAATTTAAGTGATTCGCGATTCGCGGCACGGTTTGCGGCGGGTAGCGTGGAAGGTTTGTCTGATCGACTTCGCGCCAGGGGGCACGACGCGGCGGACAAAGCAAAGGCACCTCGCTTGCGAGGCGTCGAGATTAGCAACCTGAAGGAGATTGCAATGAAGAAGCTCATCATGACGGCGGCCATTCTCGGCCTCACCGCAACCGGCGCCGCGGCGACGGATCAAAACATCACGCTCACTGCGACGGTTAACGCGTTCTGCAAGATCGGTGGATCGCTGACGCCGTCAACGGTGCCACAGGTCATTCCGGTTGATGGCAACGGCGACGTTGACACGACTCAGATCAACGTCAATATCGGCACTATCATGTGCAACAAGGCCTCGACTGCGACGCTGTCGTCGCTGAAGGGCGGCTTGTTCGATCCGGCGATCGCCTCTGCCGACTCTGGCTTCCAACATCGCATCAACTACACCGCCGGCATCACCGATCCGGTGACGGCGTCGGTTACTGCGAATGCTTCGACGATTACGGCGACCTCAGGAACCGGTGTTCCGACCTCGGGCGCTACTGTGAGCAACAACGTCAACGTGGCCATCACGCCCGCAGCCAACGGGTCACCGTTGATGGCGGGAACCGGTTACACCGACACTCTCACCGTCTCGATTGTCCCGAACTAGTGATCTGTTGATGCGGCGGGGTCACGCGCCCCGCCGCGCCTCACGCCCTTCCCTAGATCAATCACAACTCGAGTAGCCCGGCATGATGCGCGACCGTCTCTCAAACGTCTCCCCGATCATCGCCGTCATGGCCGGGTTATTTTTTCTCGCCTCGCCCGCTGATGCGATGTCCGTCACGCCGATCCAGGTCGAGATGCAATCGGCAGGCGGCCCGCGCGCGCAGGTCACTGTCACCAACGATGCGAAAGAGCCGCTGCCGGTCGAGATCGTTCTCGAGAAGCTGAGCCTCGACGAGAACGGCGGTCGCAAGACGTCGAAGGCGGGCGACAACTTCCTGGTCTTCCCGCCGCAGGCGATGATCCCGCCCGGCGGCAGCCAGGTGTTTCGACTGCAATGGGTCGGCGAGCCCGAGATCGCCAAAAGCGAATCCTTCCTGATGTCGGTCAATCAGGTGCCGGTGAAGCTGCCCAAGGGGCAGAGCGCGGTGCAGATCGTCATGAGCTTCGGTGTCGTCGTCAACGTCGCGCCGCCCAAGGGCGCATCCGAGCTGAAGGTCGTCGGCACCGGCGTCACCACCGACAAGAAGACCGGCAAGCGGCATCCGACCGTGACGTTGGAAAATCCATCCAACGTGCATGCACTGCTGCCCAACGGCACGCTCAGCGTCACCGGTGGCGGCTGGTCGCACACGCTGAGCTCGCGTGAATTGGGTGAGAAGGTCGGCATCGGCCTCGTGCAACCCGGCAAGAAACGCAAGTTCGTGCTGCCGGTCGATCTGCCGGCCAATGTCGCCAGTGTGCAAGCGTCTCTCGATTACAAGCCGAAGCGCTAGGCAACGGACAGGGCGGGGGGGGCTCTGGACAACATGATGCGGCGGTTCACAGCGGCGAATGTCGCTTCCAGGCTTGCGTTCGCAAGCGGGGTGTTGCCGGCGGCGCTCAGTCTCGTGCTGGCGCTGCCGGTGGCAGCGCGCGAAGGTCAGGCCCAGCCGACCGAATACGCCAAGCCCTTCACCGGACGCCTCAACACCACCGGCCGGCCGATCAACATGCCGGTGCCGGTGAAGGACGATGGCGTGCTGCTCGGCGAGATCGTCGTCGTCATCAATCCCGACGATTCGGTTCTGGTGCCGAAGGCCGCGCTGGTCGATGCGCTGACCAAGGTGCTCGATCAGGGATCGCTGGCAAAACTCCACGCCGCGCCGGAGCGCAACGGCCAGCTCTCGCTTTCCGATCTCGCGGCCGCCGGTCTGAACGTGAAATTCGATCCCGGCGCGCTTGAATTGGTGTTCCTCACAAATGCCGATCAGCGCCCGGTCGGCGACTTGTCGCTGGCGCGTCGCCGTGGCCCCAGCGTCAGCGCGGCGGCCGTGCGACCGGCGCTCTTTTCCGGGTACGTGAACGTGGTCGGCGGCGGCGACTATGTGTGGGGCAACGAGACCAACGACGAGAATCTTTCGCCGTTCCTCGACATCGAGACCGTGTTTCGCATGTGGAACATCGTCGTCGAGAATGATGTCGCCTTCGAGGGCAGTGCGGATACCTACACCTGCCCGATCAACGCGCGCTGCCTTTACGATCACCTGGCGGGTGTGAAGCGGCGGCGGACACGGCTCTCCTACGACATTCCTGAGGAAGAGATCCGCTTCCAGGCCGGCGATGTCGACGTCTACGGCACGGGCTTCCAACGCGCGCCCGACGTGCTCGGCGTCACGATCGAGAAGTCGCCGCGCAAGCTGCGTCCTGGCGAGAGCATCCGTCCGACCGGCTCCTCCTCGTTCCGCATCGAGCGCCCGGCAGAGGTGGAGGTGATGGTCAACGGCGCCATCATCCAGCGTTTGCGGTTGCGCGCTGGCAACTACAACCTGTCGGACTTGCCGCTCGGCACCGGCGCCAACGAGATCCAGCTCATCATCACCGACGACACGGGCGAGCGGCGCACACTCGCGTTCACGACCTTCTTCGACGGCAACTTGCTGAAGCAAGGCAAGAGTGAGTGGTCGGTCTCGGGTGGCGTGCCATCCTATTTCGAGGATAACGAACGCCAGTATCGCGACGACGAGTATTTCGGTTCCGGTTTCATCCGCTACGGCCTGACCGATCAGGTGACGGGCGAGGCGCATGTGCAGGGCGACAACCATGTGGTGATGGGCGGTCTTGGCATCTTCTCGGCGACGCCGTGGGGCTTTGTCGGGCTGTCGGGTGTACTATCCAACAGCGACAATGGGTTCGGTTATGCGATCGACTTCAACTACGATCTGGTCAACTTCCATGGTCCGTTCGCATTCTATGGCGATGGCCGCGAGAGCTTCCGCTTTTCCGCCGAGTACCGCAGCGAGGACTTCCGCACGCCCGGCGAATTCCTGGCGACCGCGGGCGGTGTCCTGACGCCGCAATATAACTACTGGCTCAGGCTGTCGTCGCAGTACTCGACGCCGCTATGGGATCAGGTGACGGCGACGCTGGCCGGCCGCTATCAGTTCGCCGATGACGATAAGCAGTCGCTGTCGTCCTATACGTTGAAGGGCGATCGCTACGGCGTCGACGTGACGTTGACGTCGCCGCTGAGCGAGCTGACAACCGCCAGCGTCACGCTCGGCTACTCCAACGAATCCTATCTGTTCGACGATACCTCGAAGAACGATCAGGCGGACTTGCGCATCGTTGGCCGCATTTATGTGCGCCCGTTCGAGAATGCGCGGCTGGCCGCCTCCTACGACAGTCTCAACAAGGAGACGTATGTCTCGGGCTACTACGGCACAGGCCGCGGCATCGATCGCTGGGAGACGTCGGTCGATGTGCAGCACTCGGGCAATGACGAGCGGGCGACGGCGGCAGGCTCGGTGACGCATTATGGCAACCGCGGTGAATTGCGCGTCGGGCATTCGACCGGCTTCGACGGACTGACCTGGGACGGCTTCAATGCCCAGCCGACCGATCAGCGCACCTCGATCAGGGCGGGCACCGCGCTGGTATTCGCAGACGGCGCCTTCGGCATCGGCCAGCCCGTGCGCGGCAATGGCTTTGCCATCATCGAGCCGCACGCCAGCATCGCCGACAAGACCATCACGGTCGGCACGGGAGAGGATGTGCGCGCACGTTCCGACTGGCTCGGTCCGGCCGTCGTCTCGGACGTGCCGGCCTACACGAACTCCACAATTGCTGTCGACGTCGCCGATCTGCCGGTTGGCTACAGCCTGGGTGCGGGCGGCTTCGATACGTACGCCCCGCACAAGGCGGGCTATCGCCTGAAGGTCGGCTCTGCCTACTCGGTCTCGGCCTATGGCACGTTGTTGCGCGCCAACGGCGAGCCGGTCGGACTGCTGACGGGAACGGCGACGCTTGCCGCAGATCCCACCAAACAGGTGGCGATCTTCACCAATGCGGCCGGCAAGTTCGGCGCGGAGGGCCTTGCGCCCGGCCATTGGACCATCACCATGGCGACCGAGGGTGCGCCCACCGTATTCGAGCTGACGGTGCCCGAAGGCACGGATGGATTGTTCAGGGCCGGCGAGTTGCGCCCGGCCAGGAAGGGTTGAGACATGCGGGCGCGTCGAGCACACCATGGCGTTGCCGTGATCACCGCGGTGGTCGCCTGCCAGTGCGTGGTCGGTGTGGCCCGCGCCGATTGTCCGCCCGGACGCATCAATCAGGTGACGGTCAGCGTGACGCCGGCGCCGAATATTGCCACTTACGATCCCTTCGCCGTAGGCGACAGCATGGCGACAGTTGCGATCACCATCACCAGCACCGCCAACCAAGCCTGTACGGCTGCGATCTCGTTTGCTCGCACGCCGACCAATGCTCAAATGAGCGCCGGCGCCTCCACGCTCAACTACGTCATCGAGCCGGCTGGCGGTGGCAACTCGCTGATTACGACGGGTTATGTCTCGGGCAGCTCTCCGCCCGCGGCCAACCGGATCGGCGTGACCGTGCCGGCCAACGGCTCGGCGACTGCCAATATCCGGGTGCGCATTCCTGCCGGCCAAGTTGTCGGGTCAGGGACCTATCAGGACAATCTCGTCCAGCTTCTGTTGATCGGGCTCGACAACTCCAATCAACCCCAAAGTTCGAAGACAGGTCCCTTGTTTGCTCCACAGACGACCGTCATCGCGAAGTGCACGATGCCGCCGCCGTCGTCGTCGAGCCTCAACTTCTCATCGGCGATCAGCAACGGACAGCCCAACGAGGCAATGAAGCAGACCGTCAGCTTCAGCAACGTGCAGTGTACCGCGCCGACAAAGCTTCGGCTGACCGGCGCGGCGCTGCAGCCGACACCGGCTATCGGGCCGCGCTCCGGCTTCGACAACTTCATCAATTTTCGTGCTCAAGGCAGCTTCGGCAGTGCTACGTCGACCTTGACGACAACCCAGACCAGCCAGTCGGTCGACTCGTCGCAGAAAAATGTCGCCAGCGGAGCCACGACGTCCGGCCAGATCGACGTCGATGTCAATCTCGTCAACGGTCAGCCGATCATCGCGGGATCATACTCCGGCACCCTGACTGTGAGCATCGACCCGAGCTTTTGAGGCCGCTGAGCCCCTTTCCCTGCCCCCGATGGTATCGCGGCTGCTGGCTGCCTGCCACCCTTGCTGCGACAGGGTTTGGGAATCTTCCCCGGATACATCACGGAAGCATCGGGCAACGGCAATCCGCTTGCGGATATGAAGCCGCACGCTGAAGCCGGTGGTTTCCGGCATCGCCTTGTAAAGCAAGGTGTTGTGGAAGGTCAGTGAATTCAAGAAGAGATGGCGCCCCGTAGGGGACTCGAACCCCTGTTCCCAACGTGAGAGGCTGGTGTCCTAGGCCACTAGACGAACGGGACAGCGCTCTTGAGGCCGCAACCTATATGTCAGGGAAAAGGCGGGATCAAGCCTCATTTGCGCGCATGCCCATGATGGCCCTGTCCCGCTCGTTTTTCGCGGGCTGGGGCGTCTCGCGGCAGGCTCAACCTGGATGGAATCGCCTCGCGCCACAGTCGCCTGCTCCAAGTTCTTGATTGGGAGTCTGTTTCACGCCCTCGATGGAAACGCATGGCGTTTCCATCTCGGACGATCAGGCGCTAACGCCCAGGTGCGGGAGGATTGCCCTCGCGTCCGGCCGGCGCCGTTACTTGCACCCGGTTGACGATCTTACCGCTAACCAAGTCGAAGACGACGATCTGGCGCTGGCCGGTGGCGGCCTCGCGGGTGTGCACGGCCAGCCGGTTGCCCGATAACGACATGGTTTGCACCTCGGCGCCCGCTGGCAGCGGCAACGAGATGTCGCCCACCGGCAGCGTTGCACTCGCATCCATGCGCGAGGTCAGATAAACGATGCGGGCGATGATCGTAAGAAAGCCCAGGATCAGAATGATACCCATGCCGATGACGGCATACTTCATGCCGCGCATGGAGGGCGTGTCGCCAGCCGCGGGAAGAAACAGGCTGAGGCGGAAGGGGACCTCTTCGTCGTCGGCGGCCATAACAGTGCAGTCCTATGCTGAAGGAAGCCGCCGCCGATGACGGACGACGCAGCCAAGCCCTTGCGGGCAACGGTGAGTGAGGACGATGCCGGACAGCGTCTGGATGCGGTCGTAGCCCGTGCCTTCGGCGAACTGAGCAGATCGCGAGCCAAGGAGTTGATCCGCGAAGGCCGGGTCAGCCTCGGCGGGCGGACGATAGGGGACGCCAACACACGGGTCAAACCCGGCGTCGAGATCGAGGTTCGCATACCTCCGCCAGTTGCGGCCACTCCTGCGGGCGAGAGCATTGCGCTCACCGTCGTCTACGAGGACAGCGCCGTCATCGTCATCGACAAGCCGGCGGGTCTTGTCGTGCACCCGGCGGCCGGACATGGCAGCGGTACGCTCGTCAACGCACTCATCGCCCATTGTGGTGAGAGTCTGTCGGGCATAGGCGGCGTCCGCCGTCCGGGCATCGTGCACCGGCTGGACAAGGACACGTCGGGCCTGCTTGTGGTGGCCAAGACCGATGCCGCCCATCGCTCCTTGTCGGAGCAGTTTGCCGCGCATGGGCGTGACGGACGCATGGTCAGGGCGTATCTGGGGGTGTGCTGGCGTGCTCCGGAGCGCAGCCGCGGCCGCATCGACGCGCCGCTTGCCCGCTCGGTCCACAATCGCACCAAGATCGCCGTCAGCAAGGCTACCGACGCGCGTGAGGCGGTCACGCACTATGAAGTCCTGGAGACCTTTCCGAGCAACCCGACCAAGAACACGGCGATAGTGCCGGTGGCATCGTTGTTGCGGCTGGAATTGGAGACCGGCCGCACGCATCAAATTCGCGTGCATCTGGCGCACATCTCGCACCCGCTGCTCGGCGATGCGGTTTATGGGGCAGGCTTCAAGGCGAGCGCCAATCTGCTGTCTGTGGCGGCGGCGCGGGCGCTGGAGCAACTGGGCCGGCAGGCCCTGCACGCGGCGGTGCTGGGCTTCGAGCATCCGACGACGGGCAAGACGATGCTGTTTGAAAGCCCGATGCCACCCGATATGCGCGCTCTGACGGATGCATTGCGTCAGCCTCAGCCGCGAGCGTGAGTGAGCAAGGCTGCTGTTTGTGACCTCGGATCAGCGGTTCTTTAAATCCTGCGCGCTAGAATGGTCGCTTGCCCCCGGGACCACATGAGGCGCTCGATGCCAATTCGTTTCAAAGTCCTTTCCGTCGTGTTCATTATTTTCTTCCTGCTGGCGCAGGAGGAGGGTTTGCATTTGTTCAAGACCTACCACGCCGGCCTTGCCTCGCTTGTTCTGTTGGCGGTGTTTTCTATCGTGGCGCTTTGGCCAAACGGCTCACGGACAGATCGCGTCGACCGGGCCATGAACGGTACGAACTGGACCGACCGCATCGACTTCGAAAAGGATGAGGCTGGCCGGAGCAAACGCGACCGCGGATGAGGGGTGCTTGCCTGGTTTTGAGCATCGATTGAAGATGCCGCGCGGCAGGACTGTCGCTGCGGCGAAATCGTTTGAGGCGGCCCATGCAGGTTGCCGCGCGAAACGAGTTATCGGGTTGTATTTTCTGGAATTTTTTCCAAATTTCTCAGCCGATTGCTGCAATGTGACCGTCTGAGCCCAAATTTGGCGACCGGGTTTGCTGGCCAAAGTTCAAATATATAACTTGTTGATATTGCACTTAAAAGCGACGTGTTGCGAAACGCATCAATCACCCACTCTTGAAATCGGGTTATCGTTGGCACACATACCTGTGCATTGCTAGGGGTGGGCAAGTCCGGTCAAATCCGTACATGCGCACGGTGCGTAACAGATGGCGTGCGGCCAATTGTTCCAAACATCCGACGGAACAATTGGATTGTTCGCGTTGTTACGCCAAGGCGAAGGCAGTCTCTCCGGTCGTGATTGCCGGCGTGGCTGACGAGATGACGGGCTTGCGGCGATCCTCGCCGGGAGCCTTGATCCAGAAGTTTTTGATCCTGGTGAGCAGGATCGGAGCCGAGGGACAAGATGACGAGCAAAGCGCTGCCGACCGTTGCTTCCGGATCAGGTGGGCTGTCACGCTATCTGGAAGAAATTCGCCGGTTCCCGATGTTGGAACCGAACCAGGAATACATGCTGGCCAAGAGCTGGCAGGAGCACGGCGATACCGAGGCCGCCCACAAGCTCGTCACCTCGCATTTGCGTCTGGTGGCGCGCATTGCCATGGGTTACCGCGGCTATGGCCTGCCGATCGGCGAGGTGATCTCCGAGGGCAACGTCGGCCTGAT
>CAZLHQ010000017.1:0-34507 GCA_964559355.1 uncultured Hyphomicrobiaceae bacterium | reverse complement strand
CCCAGGTGATCACCGTGCGCGGGCTCATCACAGTTGAGATATCGCCGTTCATAAAGGCCTGGCGCGTCATGTCTGCGACGCGCACCATGTTCGACACGATCTTGCGCTTGGCCTCCGACTTCGCAAACGACTTTGCCTTGGACAGCACGATACCGACCTCGTCGTCATGCGGCAGGTAGTTCAACGTAACCACGATCGACCAGCGGTCCATCTGGCCCTGGTTGATCTGCTGCGTGCCGTGATAGAGGCCGGACGTATCGCCAAGACCGATCGTATTGGTCGTCGCGAACAGGCGGAATGCGGGATGCGGGCGGATCACCTTCGATTGATCGAGCAGCGTCAGCTTGCCCGAGACTTCGAGAATGCGCTGGATGACGAACATCACGTCGGGGCGACCGGCATCATACTCGTCGAACACCAGCGCGGTGTTGGACTGCAACGCGTAAGGCAGTATGCCCTCGCGGAATTCCGTCACCTGCATGCCGTCCTTCAAGACGATCGCATCCTTGCCGACCAGATCGATGCGGCTGACATGGCTGTCGAGGTTGATGCGCACGCATGGCCAGTTGAGCCGCGCGGCCACCTGCTCGATGTGCGTGGACTTGCCGGTGCCGTGATAACCCTGCACCATGACACGGCGGTTGTGCTTGAAGCCGGCGAGGATGGCGAGCGTCACATCGCGATTGAACAGATAGTCGGGATCGAGATCGGGCACATGCTCATCGGCCTTGGCATAGGCAGGCACTTCGAGATCGGTATCGATGCCGAACACCTGACGCACGGACACCTTCATGTCGGGAAGGCCGGGTGTACCCTTCACACCGGCGGCTTGAACCTGCTCACGCATGTTGACTTTCTTTTTTCCGAGTAGCGCATTGTCAAACGATGATGCCGCGTTGGCCGCCAGCGGCAAGCGCTGGCAGAGCCGCCGGCAACCTCCTCCGCAAACCTGCGGCAGCAAGCAGGCTCAGACCAGACCGACCTGCTTCAAATAGTTATAAGCTTGGATGATCTCGCGCAACTTATCCTCCGACCGGCGGTCACCGCCATTGGCGTCGGGGTGGTGCAGCTTGACCAGCTCCTTGAACCGGGCCTTGATCGCCGCCTTGTCGGCGTCCGCACCCAGGTTGAGCGTACCGTAAGCCTTTTTCTCCAACGGCCGCAATTGCCGGCGGTGCTTGGCCGCAGCTTCGGCGGCCTTGGCGCGGCGGGCAAAAACGCCATGCGGGTCGCGCAGGCGCGCCTGCGGGCCGATCTTGTCGGCATAGGCCGCCTGATTGATGCCCGGCGCCGCACCGTTGGCGCCGACTTTCCAGGTCGGCCGGTGGCCCGTCACCGCGTCCTTGATGAACTCGGCGACCTCGCCGTCGGACATCCCGTCGAAATAATTGTAGGATGCGTTGTAGCGACGCACGTGCTCGATGCAAAAATGGTAGTACTGACCATCCCGGCCTCGACCCATGGGCGCGCGATGCTCGGCCTTTTCGCAGCATCCTTTCCATTGGCACTCGGGCAAGCGACGGTTGCCGGCCCGCTCGCGCTCGTCGCGCTCACGCCGTGGTGCAACCCGGATGCTGTCGAAATACTTGGAATCGAGTTTCATGGGGATGAGATTATGGCTTTGCGATCGCTCCAATACAAGGTCGCAGACACCTATCCGGCGCGATTGTCGCGCGGCGATGTCACTTAATCGCAATCCAGTAGCATGACCATATGAGAGGTTCATTAATGTCGGCGGAAGCAAGCATGCGCGAAAAGCTGATGATCGGCCTGACACCGACGCGTCTCGACATCATCAACGAGTCGGAGCTGCACGCGGGACACCGCTCATCGCCCGGCACCGGCGAGAGCCACTTCCGCATCGTCGTGGTATCGCCCGAGTTTTCGGGCAAGTCGCGCGTCGAGCGCCACCGCATGGTCAACGCTCTGCTGGCCGAAGAGCTGGCCGGCCGTGTGCACGCGCTCGCACTGAGAACCTACGCACCGGGCGAGCCGATTACCTGAGCGCGTCATCGCCGACTTCGACGTCGAAACCGCACTTGGCGAGCGTTTCGATCCGGGCGCGCTTCAATGGCGAGGGTCTGGTGAAGTGGACTGCGCCCCGCAATTCGCGTGCAGGGCGCAGTAAACATACAAGAACGCGATGTCGCGAATGCGCGCATGCTTACCAGCAGCGGCGAACCCAGCGGCAACGGCGCTCACCCCAGCGGTTCCACCAGCAGCGCTTGACGACGCCGCAGTATGGAGCCCAGTAGAACCCGCTATGCCAACGATGGTGATGACCGCGATGGTGATGACCGCGATGGCGATGGAAGCGATGGCGATGGATGCGATGGTGCCGATGTCCGTGGCGACCGCGGACCTGCTCGACTGGTGACGCCGCCGCGCCTTCAATCGCCCGCATCATATCGACAGTCGTTGCCGCAGGCACGGCCGCTGCCGGTGTAGCAACAAGCGGTGCGGCCAGGAGGCAGAACGCGAACGCTGCACTGGCTAGCGATAGTTTGCCGAAACGGTTCATTTCAGTAGTCCTCCTAAGTTGCTTGAAGGCGCCGGTCAGAGTCTGCCATGGGAGCGGGGATACACTCAGTTGCGAGCGCAAGCCTTCCGTGGCCTCCACCTCGAATAGATACGTCGGAGGATGAACGCTGGATGAATTAGCAGGCTGACGGCGACAGCAATCTTGCGCGATTGTAACGAGTTGCCTAATGCGGGCCTTGACGGCGTCACGTTATCGCCAACACGCGTGCGAGCATTACGCGCCGCGCACGATCGGCGTAGCGCCGCCTGCGTGAGGCTGTTCGCCCGCATCGGCCCCAACCGGCTTGACGCGAAGCGCCGTGATCTTGTTGCGGCTCTTGCGCAGCACCTCGAAGCGATAGCCGTGGAACGTGAATGTCTGGCCGGGCTCGGGAATGGTCTGAGCTTCATGGATGACGAGGCCGGCGATGGTGGTTGCCTCCTCGTCGGGCAGATTCCAATCCATGTGCCGGTTGAGATCACGAATCGGTACCGTGCCATCGACATTGACGGTTCCGTCGGTCTGCGGCCGAATAGCGGACTCGTGGACGTCGTGCTCGTCGGCAATCTGACCGACGATTTCTTCGAGGATGTCCTCCAGTGTGATGAGGCCCTGCACCTCGCCATATTCATCGACCACCAGCGCCATCTGTTGCTTTTGCTTCAGAAACTGATTGAGCTGATCCTTGAGGCTGGTCGAATCCGGCACGAACCACGGCTTGGCGGCAAAACTCATCACGTCGAGGCGCGCGACATCCCATTGCGCCTCGCTCAGCGCCGCCAGCAGATCCTTGGTGTGCAACACTGCAATGATGTTCTCGGGCTCGTCGCGCCAGATCGGAATCCGGCTGTACTGCGTCTTCAACACCTCGGCGATCACGCTCTCGGGCGGCTCGTCGGCGCTCACGGTCTCCATCTTGGTACGATGGACCATGATGTCCTCGACCTTGAGGTCGCCCAAATCGAGCACGCCGCCCAGCATGTGCGCGTCGTGACGGCCAACAGCGCCCTCCTTGGTCTGCAGCTCGATGGTGCCGCGAATCTCCTCGTGCGCGGCCAGAATGTTGGCCTCATCGTCGGTCTTCGACGGTGTCAGCTTCAGCAATTGCCGGACGACGAACTCGATGGCGCGCACGAACGGCGCCAGCATGATGATGATGACGCGCATGATCGGCGCGACCAACATCGCCACGCGGTCGGAGGCGGCAAGTGCATAGGTCTTCGGCAGCACGGCGGCGAAGATGACGATCATCACCGTCATGATCACGGAGGCATAGACGATGCCGACCTCGCCGACCAGCATCACGGCAAGCCCGGAGGCGAGCGCAGAGGCCAGCACGTCGACGAGCGTATTGCCCAGGAGCACGGCGCCGATCAGTTTCTCGGGTGAGGCGAGCAGTCGGTTGACCAGTGCTGCGCGCTTGTTGCCCTCCTGCTCCAGGGCATGCATGCGCGCGCGGGAAGCGGCCGTCAGCGCGGTCTCGCTGCCATTGAAGAATGCAGACAACCCAACGAGCAAGAAAATTGCAAAGAGCGTAAGCCCGATCTCGATACTCATCTCAGCTTCGGCTTTCAATGGACCCGGTCAGGATTGACAACGATGTCCTGGTGTCACGTCTCAATGTGTCACGTCTCAATTGCTGGCCCCGGCGGCGATCTCGCGCGCCAGGAAGTCGCGCACCTGCGCGGGCTCCACCTCGCGCGTGACGAAGGCCTCTCCGACGCCACGCGCCAGGATGAACGTCAGCCGGCCCTGGCGCACCTTCTTGTCTTGCGCCATCAGCCGCATCAGCTCATCGGCATCGGCGCGGCCGCCAGGAATCTCGTTGATGCGGGTCGGCAGTCCGATGGCGGCCAGATGTCTCTCCACGCGCGCCGCCGTGTCGTTGGCGCACAGCCCGAGCTCTTCCGACAAGCGGAAGGCGAGGCACATGCCGATCGATACGCCCTCCCCGTGCAGCAGCCGGTCCGAATACCCGGTCCAGGCCTCGAGCGCGTGGCCGAAGGTGTGCCCCAGATTGAGCAAGGCGCGGTCGCCCGCCTCCTTCTCGTCGCGCACCACGACATCGGACTTTGCCTTGACGCTGGTTTCGATCGCGTGCGTCAGCGCGGCGACATCGTTGCCGAACACGCTACGCCAGCTCTCTTCCAGCCAGCCGAAAAAGCGCTCGTCCCAGATGAGGCCGTATTTTGCGACCTCGGCATAACCCGCGCGCATCTGCCGGGCCGGCAGCGTCGAGAGCACATCGGTATCGGCCAGCACCAGACTCGGCTGATGGAACGTGCCGATCAGGTTCTTGCCCTGCGGCGTGTTGATGCCCGTCTTGCCGCCGACCGATGAATCGACCTGGGCCAGCAGCGATGTCGGGATCTGCACGAAACGCACGCCGCGGCGCAGAATGGAGGCGGCAAAGCCCGCCAGATCGCCAATGACGCCGCCGCCAAACGCAATGACGAGATCGCCGCGCTCGAGCCCCATCTCGAGCAGCTTTTCCGAAAGCGACGTCAGCTGCTCGAAGCATTTGGTCGCCTCGCCCGCCGGCAGCACCACCGAGCCGAGCAGCCGGCCATCGCCCGCGAGCCCCTTTTCCAGACTGGCCAGATGATAGCGTGCGACGTTCTCGTCGGTGACGATGCCGTAGCGCGCCGGCCCCAGGTGCCGGGTGATCAACTCCCCCGCCTGCGCGAGCAGGCCCGGCCCGATCAACACCTCGTAGGCACGCTCGCCGAGTGGCACCGGCACGGTGCGCGACAGGCTGGCGGAGGGCGTTTCGCGTGGATTCGGGCTCGACATATGAAGCAGGGCTTTCTCGTCGTGGCAGGCGATGATTATGTGTGTCCGCGTCAAAGGTGTGTCGACTGCTCCTATCAGACGCAGGGCTGGCGATCCAGCAGGCCCGATTTCAGCAGCGCCTCGACGATCTCGGCAACGATCGTCTCGTGGACCACATCGCGGCTTTCGACCGTAACGTCGGCCTTGGCATAGATGGGGTAGCGCTCGTCCATCAGCCGGCGCATGACCGCTTCGGGATCCTCCGTCTTCAGCAGCGGCCGCGTGTTGCGCTTCATGACCCGGCGCATCAACACCGGCAGATCTGCCTTGAGCCAGATCGAGATGCCATGCTCGCGCACGGCCTCGCGCGTCTGCGGGCTGATGAAGGCGCCGCCGCCGGTTGCCAGCACCTGCGGGCCATTGGCGAGCAGCCGCGCGATCACCATACGCTCGCGCTCGCGGAAGAACGGCTCACCGTATTGCGCGAAGATCTCGGAAATCGACTGTTGCGCGACCCGCTCGATCTCCTCGTCCGCATCGACGAAAGGTAGCGACAGCTTGGTGGCAAGGCGCTTGCCGATCGCAGACTTGCCGCACCCCATGAGCCCGATCAACACGAGCGAGCGATTGCCCAGCGCGCCGACCAGCCGCTCGATCGACTTAGGATTACAGATTTGTTTCTTACGCCCGAACGACAGGCGAATCATGGCACAGCACCTGTTGCTGCGCACTGCTGGATATCGCAGCGCAGAAGCGTTTGTCCTATAGTGCGGCGCCTGCCGCAACCGGCAGCCAATTGTGAAGACATGTCGAGGATTTCCGCCACGTTTGCAATCAGTGCGTTATGCCCTTGAGGGTGATGGGGCCATAATGGCGCCACCGTCCGCCGACACATAGCAGCTTAGGAGCGGTCGAGCCAAAATGCCGAGTCTAATCCGGTTTCTCTTCGTCACAGGGTTCCTCTCAGCATGCATTTTCGGCGGCTTGTATGTGCTTGCGGTCCACTACGAGCCGCCGCAGAAAGAAGTGTCGAGCCCCGTTCCAGGCGTTGCCATACGCCGGGAATAGCGCCACCGCAGATGCCGGGAGTGCCCATGCCGCCTTCGGGTCCGCGCCACTTGGCCTCGGTCTGTGCCGCTCCAGCACGGTTTTCCGCATGGCGATGGTCCACTCTTGTATGCTCCACGCTTGCACGGTCCACATTTTTACGGTCCACATTTGCTTTACGGTCCACATTTGCAACGTCCGTACCGGGAGCTGCATCCTTGAGATCGGCCGTTTTGACGACGGCACTCCTTTTTCTCGCCGGCGCACCATCCTCCGCGATGGCGCAGGACCGCTGGGACCCGTTCGGCCAGCTCGAAACAAATAAATATGATCGCCGTTCAAAATCGACGCCCCGTTCGGCGCAGCCGGCTGCGGCGCCGCTTCCTCCCACTGTTGAACGCGCGCCGCTGGCTGCCCTCGCTGCACAGCAGGATGCGGTTAATGCGCCCTCCGATACACGAGCCCAAAGCGACCCTCAGGCCTACTATCCCAGGTCCAGCAACACCCGTCCCGGCCCCCCGTCGACTGCCGACGGACCGGCGCCCGACCCTAGCCCAGCTTTGCCGCCTGCCGAACCGTCGCGCACATCCAACCCCGACGCGCGCCCGAGAGTACCCCAACAGTCACAACCAGCCACGGCGCCGGCAGGTGTCGCGCGAGGAAGTTTCGCGCCAGGCGGTGTCGAGCGCGCCGACCTGACGCCAGCGATGGCCACCGATGGTTCGGCGCTACCCTTTGAGCTATGGCGCGGGCTCGATATCGGCACGGTGGAGCGCACGATCGCCTCGCTTCCCATTCCACCACGCTCGGCAGCGCTTCACGATCTGTGGCGGCGTCTCATCATCGCCGATGTCCAGGCTCCGCAGGGCAGCGATAGCAACGCACATTTCGAGGCGATGCGGTTGGAAGCGCTGTACCGATCGGGCTTGATGGCCGAGATTTCCGAGCAACTTGCTCAGACCAGACAAGCCGCGTCGACACCGCTCACGGCGATGCTGCAGGCCCGCAGCGAAATCGGCTTGGGCCGTCGCGAGGCGGGCTGCGATATTGCCAAGCGGGTCAGTGATATCCGTGGCGACATTCCTAAATCACTGCGCGGCGAAGCAATCCTGGTATCGGGCTATTGTGCCGCAGCCACGGGCAACGCACCTGCGGCGGGACTGCTGGCCGAGCTCGCGCGCGAAGAAGGCATGCCGCGCTCGCCGGGACTGGCCGCGCTCGAAGCCGTCGCCTATCGGACCAAGACCGACGTCTCACTCGCCAAGGGCCAGCAGCTCACCCTGGTCGACTACCGCATCCTGGAGCTGGCCAGCGCCGCGCCCAGCCCCGAAGAGCTGGTCAAGGTGGCAACGCCCGCCCTGCTCGTCACACTCGCCAACGACGCCGGCGCAAAACCCGAGCTGCGGCTCGAAGCTGCCGAAGCCGCAGCCCGCATCAATGCGTTGAAGCCCGAAGCACTCGGTGCCGTCTATCGCACCGTCGCCAGCAAGCTCGCACCGTCCGATGCCGCGATCGACGCTCAGGCCGGCGGTAACAAAGAGGGACCTCGCCGCCGCGCTTTGCTCTACACCTCGGCCGAATTGGAGCGCACACCCTTCAAGAAGGTTCGCGACATCCGCGCCTTCATCGACAGCGCGCGCCGCTCCGGCCTCTATCTGCCGGCGCTGAGCCTCATCGCCAAGCTCACCGATCAGATCGGCCTTGTTCCCGAGATCGGCTGGTTTGCCGAAACCGCAATCGAGGCCAATCTTGCCGCCGCCGATTATTCCAGAGCTCGCACCTGGGCCAATTTCGCCCGCTCGCTCGACACCGGACGCGGCGGTCAGGCCGACCACTGGCAGGCGCTGATCGATATCTCCGATCCCAACTATCCAGCCGGCCGCGGCCAAAGCCTCGGCTCGGTCGAAAGCATGGCGCTCTCAGGCCGCTTCACCAGCGACCTGTTGCACCGGTTGGCAACCGTGCTCGACGCGCTCGAATACAATGTGCCCATCCCGCTATGGGAAGCTGCCAGCCGCACGCCCCAACCCAGCACTGGATATCTGCCGGCGACCGGTGTGCTCAGCCAATTGCAGGACGCATCCAAGAAGCGGGAGTTCGGCCGCACCGTGCTGCTGGCCATGCAAGCACTCGGCCCCGATGGAGCGGAGGGTGCACACATAATTGCGCTTGGCGATTCGATCCGCGCGTTGAAACGCGCCGGACTCGAAAAGGATGCGCGCCGCCTCGGCCTCGAAGCGCTGCTCGGCGGCTGGCCGCGCACCGTATCAAACTGAAGGGGAGCTCAGGTATGCAGACGGCAGCCGGCCGCGACCTGATCGAAAGCTTTCTTGAAATGCTCGCCGTCGAGCGCGGCGCTGCAGTCAATACTGTCGACGCCTATCGCCGTGACCTCACCGACTACGCGTACTTTGTGACCACAGCGCGCGCGCAAACCTTGGCCGCCATCAAGCCAGCCGACATTCAGGCTTATATCCAATCGCTGGCTGCAGATGGCCTGTCACCCGCCACGCGCGCCCGCAAGCTCTCGGCCGTGCGCCAGCTCTACAAGTTCCTCGCCGCAGAAGGCATCGTGGCCGACGATCCCAGCATCGGGCTTGCCGGACCTAAGCGTGGCCGAAGCCTGCCGCGCACGTTGTCTGTCGCCGAGGTCGACCGGCTGATCGCCACTGCGCGTGCGCGCATCTCCGGCACCAGCGGACGCGAACGGCTGCGGGCGCTCAGGTTCTACTGCCTCATCGAAGTGCTCTATGCCACCGGCATGCGCGTATCCGAGCTGGTTGGCCTGCCGCGCAGCGTGCTCGCCGGCGACCGACGCATGCTCGTCATTACCGGCAAGGGCGGCCGTGAGCGCCTGGTGCCGCTCAATGCGCCTGCACGCGCCGCGCTCGACGACTATCTGGCCCTTAACGACTCCGGCGGCGACGGCCTCTCCCGCGCCCTTGCCTCGAAGTGGCTGTTTCCCTCCACCAGCGCCGAAGGGCATCTGACACGCCAGCGTTTTGCGCAAGATCTCAAAGACTTGAGCATCGATGCCGGGTTCGATCCCGAGCGCGTCAGCCCGCATGTTCTGCGCCACGCGTTCGCCAGCCACCTGCTTGACCGCGGCGCCGATCTGCGCGCGGTACAACAGCTTTTGGGGCATGCGGATATTTCCACCACCGAGATTTATACGCATGTGCTCGAAGAGCGATTGAAGCAGCTCGTCAACCAGCACCACCCTCTGGCCAGCCCCAAGGCAGACAGCAACGGCTGATCCAACGCCCGCGCAGGGATTGAACCGCGGCCAGCCGCGCCTTGACTTTTGCTCCGCCCCAGGGTCATGTCCGCCCCGATCGACGGCAATTGGCGCAGCGCAGCATTATTGGCGGCAGCACCACCTTGCCATCCACAGCTTGCAGCGCCGACGCCAGGGATCGTGGCTCCAGGCTAGGCTACAGGCTATTGGATTGTCGCTTTTTTCGCGACCGCCGAGTGGCCATGTCGGCGGAGAATGCTTTAGGCTGCTTCGAGGTATGCCAGGGAAAGGCTCGTCTTTGGAACAGAAAGTCCCGGTTCGCTTCTATCTCGATTTCGAAAAGCCGATCGCGGAGCTCGAATCGCGGATCGCCGAGCTAAAGGGCATGGCGAGCGGCGAAGGCGGCGTTGCGATCAGCGAGGAAATCAAGACTCTCGAAGACAAGGTCGATGCGCTGCTGGTCGAAATCTATTCCAAGCTGACGCCGTGGCAGAAAACCCTGGTTGCACGACACCCCGAAAGACCGCACGCCCTCGACTATATCAATGCGCTGATCGATGATTTCACGCCGCTTGCGGGCGACCGCTATTTCGGTGAAGACGCCGCAATCGTCGGCGGCACCGGCACGTTCCGCGGTCGCTCTGTCTTGGTGATCGGCAACGAAAAGGGATCCGACACGCAAAGCCGCATCAAGCACAACTTCGGCATGGCCAATCCGGAAGGCTATCGCAAGGCCGTGCGATTGATGGAGCTGGCCGAGAAGTTCTCGCTTCCCGTTCTCACGCTGGTCGATACCGCCGGCGCCTATCCAGGCGTTGCCGCAGAGGAGCGTGGACAGGCAGAAGCCATCGCCCGTTCGACCGACTGCTGCCTCAGCATCGGCGTGCCGATCGTGTCCGTTATCATCGGTGAAGGTGGCTCGGGCGGGGCTGTCGCCATCGCCACCGCCAACACGATTTTGATGCTGGAGCACGCCATCTACTCGGTAATCTCGCCCGAGGGCGCCGCCTCCATCATCTGGCGCGACAGCAACAAGAAGGAAGAGGCCGCAACGGCGATGAAGATCACCGCTCAGGACCTCATCCAATTGAGGGTCATCGACCAGATCGTGCCCGAGCCGATCGGCGGCGCCCATCGCCGGGCCAAGCGGATGATGCGCATCGCCGGCGAAACAATCGCCAACGCACTTTCCGCCTATGACGGCATGGGGGCCAGCGAGTTGCGCAAGCACCGCCACGACCGCTTTCTCAAGATCGGCCGGCAACTGCCATAACGGCGGGGCGCACGGCATGCCGGCAAAGCCCAACAGGGCGACGCCATTTCACGCCGCAAAAGGGCCTTGATCAGCGTTCGGACCGGGACGGCTCCGCCCCGCTGCTGCCAAACTGCAACACATTGAATGCACTTGCTTTCGCAGGCGACTTTGCCGCTCGCACGCCGCATTCTTGGGGAATAGTCTTAATCGCATTGGCGCCGACCCTGGCGCGACTCGGTAAGGAATTGGTAACGTTAACGATATGTTAACGAATTGGACCCATATGGTGATCGACGTGCGCGAGGGGCACTGCGTATGAGTCGATTGGAATTCCGTGGCAGAACGTTCGCTGCAGTGCGAGGAATCGCGGCTGCGCTTTTTGCTGCGGGTTTGGTCGCTGGTTGCAGCGCCGCCCCGGAGATCGCGCCCGCCGACCAGCCGCTGTCCAAGCAAACGCTGATGCTGCTCGGCAAGAAGGGCATGCAGGCCGAGGCGCCGATCTTCGTGCGCATCTTCAAGGAAGAATCCGAACTCGAAGTGTGGAAGCAGCGCGACGACGGCCGTTTCTATCATTTCAAGACCTACCCGATCTGCAACTGGTCGGGCGATCTTGGGCCCAAACAGCAGCAGGGCGACAAGCAGGCGCCCGAGGGCTTCTATACGATCGCCACCAACCAGCTCAATCCCAACTCGCAGTTTCACGTTTCCTTCAATCTCGGCTACCCCAATGCCTACGACAAGTCGCATGGCCGCACCGGCGACTTCCTGATGGTGCACGGCAAGTGCAAATCGGCCGGCTGCTACGCCATGACCGACGCATTGATGGAGGAAATCTACGCGCTCGCCCGCGAGGCGTTGAAGGCCGGACAGAAGAATTTCGAGGCACACGCCTTTCCGTTCCGCATGACGGCCGAGAACATGGAGCGCTACAAGAAGTCGAAGTGGATCGGGTTCTGGAAGGTATTGAAGCAAGGCTACGATCACTTCGAGACGCATCGCATTCCACCGTCCGTGGCCGTATGCGAGCGCCGCTATGTCGTCAACGTCTCCACAGCCGACAATGGCCGTATCGATCCGGGCGGCATGTGTCCGGCCTTTATGAAGCCGCAGATCGAGCCGTTCGTGCCCAAGCCTACCGAGCAGCAACTGGCGGCTGAGCGCATCGCGGTGCCCGGCCCCAAGACGCGCACCGCAGAAACGATCCACGCTCCGGAAGGCGCAGAGTGGAAACCCGATGTGGCGAGCGTACCGGCCGCGACGGGCGGCAGCAGCCTTGGCCGCATGTTCGGCCTTGGCAATTCACCGTATTCGCGCAGCAGCGACACCGACCAGGTGACCGGCCTCGGCCTGCGCTGAGCACTGGCTCGACAATTCCCAGATGCGAACCGACAAGGCCGAACGCCGCGGCCAGATCGAGTGTGCGCATGGTTCGCAAGCGCCGCACTCCAAGCCTTACGCCACCGACAATTTTCTGCCTGCGTGTCATGACACGATGAGCGTTGCGCGCCATCACATCTCGATTTCGGGCCAGCGACAGGTCAATGACAGCACCCGGCAGGAACACACCGCAACGGCGAACGGCGCTTGGCCGTCGGATCCGCAACCTGCTGCTGCTTGGTCTGGCTGCGACAGGACTTGCAGCCGTCCTCGCCAGCAATTGGCAGCTCATCGTCGGCACCATCGAGGAGCGCGCCATCGCCGCCGAGCGGGCCAAGCGCCGCGCCATGTGGGCGCTCGGCCAGCCATTGCCGGGAACGCCCGAGCTTGCGCGGCTGAATGAGCGGCTGGCCGCCTCCGGCTTCACACTGAAGCAACCGATCCTCATGCGCATTTTCAAGCGTGAGTTCGAGCTTGAAGTCTGGAAGCTCAAGGACCAGCGCTTCCAGCTCTTCGCCACCTACCCCATCTGCCGCTGGTCGGGCCGCCTCGGTCCCAAGCTCGAGACCGGCGATCGCCAGGCGCCCGAGGGCTTCTATTGGGTGGCGGCAAACCAGCTCAATCCCAACAGCCGCTGGCGCCGCTCCTTCAACCTCGGCTTCCCCAACGCCTACGACCGCGCACTGGGCCGCAGCGGCAGCTTCCTCATGGTTCATGGCGGCTGCGGCTCGGTCGGCTGTTACGCCATGACCGACGCTGTCGTCGACGAGATATGGCGTCTTGTCACGTCCGCGCTGGCGGCCGGCCGGGCAGGATCGCTTCCAGGTGCAGGCTTTCCCGTTCCGCATGAGCGAAGACAACATGGCGGCGCATCGTGGCGAGCCGAATTTCGAGTTCTGGCAGCAATTGAAGGCCGGCGCCGACCTGTTCGAGGCCACCGCCACGCCGCCCGCAGTAGCCGTGTGCAAGGCCCGCTATCAGTTTCGCACAGGTCCTGCTGGTAATGACGGAAGTAAGCCTATCGCCGCGGCGTGCGCAGCGCCCGAAGGCCGTAAGTCCGGTCCTGAGAGCTGAATTGCGAGATGCGGTGCGGCTGCGCGGAAACACAGCAGTGGATGAGGCGCGTTCGGGATGAAAAGCTATGGCCTCGCTCGGGACTTCACTGCTAAGGTCAGGGCAGGGAGAATTATCCGTTGGGTGGATGTTTCGTGCACCCGTTTCTCGTCCCTGCGCTGTCGGCTCAAGGGCCAATGCAGTCGTTCGCACCCGCGCCATACGCACATCGATTGACATGCGGATGTGTGACGCGCGGAAAGGGAAGTGGACGGAATGTAAGAGGGTACGAGGGTAGGATCGATAATGCGTAACGCCTTTGCCAGTCTCAGGGTGATGCCCAGGGCCGGGTTGACGGCACGCCGAAGCCTTCGCGCGCTAACCGCGATGGCGGTGTTGGGGCTCGCCACACCGGCCGCCCATGCTGTCACCATCCAGCTGAAAGATGTCGCACCCGAGCGCGTGGAAAATCAGCGCGCACATGCCGACGGCGAGACGACGCTGCCCGGCACACCCGACATTTCCGCTTTCGAGCAACGTCTCATTACTGCCGGCGTCAAGGTCGGCGACCCCGTGATGCTGCGCGTCTTCAAATCCGAGGCCGAACTCGAGATCTGGATGAAGCGCGACGGCGCCTATGTGCTTTTCGCAACCTACCCGATCTGCAACTGGTCAGGTACGCTCGGCCCCAAGCTGGCGGAGGGCGACAAGCAAACACCGGAAGGTTTCTACACCATAGCGCGGCGCCAACTGCATCAGATCGGCCGCTGGCCCCGCTCGCTCAACCTCGGCTTTCCCAACGTTTACGATCAGGCAAAGGCGCGCTCGGGGTCCTACATTCTGGTGCATGGCGGCTGCTCGTCGGTTGGCTGCTTTGCCATGACCAACCCCGTCATCAACGAGATATACCGTTTGACGCAGGCTGCCATCATCAGGGGGCAGGAACATGTGCCGATACAGGTGTTCCCGTTCCGCATGACCGATGCCAATCTGGCCAAACACCCCAAGAGCGAATGGCGCGACTTCTGGCTCAACCTCAAGGAAGGCTATGACGCCTTCGAGGCCACCAAGCTTCCTCCGCGTGTACGCGTTTGTGATGGGCGTTACCATTTCGATCGCGCTGCCCCGGGGGAGGGGGGCGAGCCGGGCCCTTTAGCACCATGCGGCGAGACGGTCGCCGCAATTCAGGCTTTGGACGAGTTCTTCTTTCTTGCGAAAAGCCATCCGTTGTTGAGCCGGATCAGCCACAAGACGCACGAGCCAACGTGGAAGTCAGCGGCGAAAGAAGTGCCAGAGCACCTGAACGAAGCGTTCGAAATCTATCGGGACGCGATGCAGATGCTGGCGCGCGCGGTCGAAGAAAACGCGAAGTTGCCATCCGCACGTCGCCTGCACCCGAAGAGCCTGGCACAAGCAGTGGTGAAATCATTTCAGTACAAATGCAACCCGAGCCGCGCTAGCTGCCGCCGCTTCATAGCGCTGGACAACGCGCAAACGCAGTTGGCGCAACAGCGTGCTGCCAACAAGCGGACACGGACCGCGAACCGACCCGGCCGCGCCCGCTGACACGTCGCCCCGTCGCGAGTGCCGTTGCGCAGACTATGGGCATGGGCAGTTGACATCCGCGCGGGCATGCGCGCCGGCGGCTCTACGTGCACCGGGCCGCGCGCGCACTCTTGCGATCCGTGCGAACGTCATGCAAAAACAAGGCATACGACCCGGTTTCTCCAACTGCCGGCATGACCTGATCGGAACAGCATGCGCAACGTGCTGCTCGCTCAGCGCTGCTGCAGCAGGGTGGATTTACCGGCGCGTATGTCGAGTGGTTTGCGAAAACCCTTATGCGATAACGGCGTGCAGCAACTGCAAGCGGTGACGGCCTTTGTGGATGCTCCCTGAGCGTTCGCTCATCGAAGGGTTGATCGCTGCGGCAGACCTTCGCAAAAGCCTGCTCGCCGCGGGGGATTATGTCAGGATGCGTCACCCATGAATAACGAGAAGTCGCTGTTGAAGCGCGCCGAAGGCTTTCTTGAAAGCATCATCTTTGCCAGCCGTTGGCTGCTGGCGCCGTTCTATCTTGGCCTTGCCTTGTCCTTGTTCGTGCTGCTGATCAAGTTCGTCGGCGAGCTTGGCCACATAGCCGCCCACGCCTTTACCGCCACCGAGAGCGAAGTGATTCTGGGCGTGCTGGCCTTGGTCGATCTGTCGCTCACCGGCTCGCTGCTCGTCATCGTCATCTTCTCGGGCTACGAGAATTTCGTCTCGCGCATCGACCATGGCGACCACAAGGACTGGCCCGAGTGGATGGGCAAGATCGATTTCAGCGCACTGAAACTGAAGCTGCTGTCATCGATCGTGGCGATCTCGGCCATCCAGCTGCTGAAGCAGTTCATGTCGATCAACAAGGTGTCGGACCGCGACATCATGTGGCTCGTCATCGTGCATGTCGTGTTCGTCGTCTCCAGCGTGCTGCTGGCGCTGTCGGATCGGATCGCCGTGCACGGCAACCATGGGCATGGCTCGGGCAATGACGGCAACGGCGGTGGTGGTGGCGGCAGTCACGGAACAGACGCCACGCACGCGCATGGCACAATGGGCCAATCCCAGGCTGCTAGCCACGCTGCGCATGCCAATGCCAATGCCAATGCCAATGCCGGCCGTACCATGAGCCCGCATGAACATACAAACGCCAACACCGCAGCGGCCGATCCGGGTTCCGGGGCTGCGGCACCTGTAAGAACTCCAACCGAACCAGCGCCTCGCGCTGCCGGCGTTCGCGTCACGCGCGTCGAGGTCAAACGGCAGGCGAAAGCACAACCAGCCGAAGACGACGGATTGCTGCCAGGCGAGCTGTCTCCCGCGGCGAAGCGCAAATTGAACTGATCGTGCGAGGCGGCAATAGCGAGCGCCGAACGCGAACGTCGAGACCTCAAGCGGGACGAAACTTGCGCGCAACGATACGAGAGGTGCCGGCGTGCCCACGGTGCTGATCGTCGGCGGCTATGGAGCCTTCGGTGGCCGCGCCGCTGAACGGCTGGCGCGCGATGCCGACCTCGAAATCGTCATTGCCGGGCGCCACATTGACCGGGCGGCGACGGCGGCCACCTCGCTTGCCGCGACGCCACAGGTGCGTGCGCGCATCTCCCATGCTGCATGTGATGCCCGCACGCTGACCGCAGCCGATCTTGCGACCATCGCACCCCACGTCATCATCAACGCATCGGGTCCGTTCCAGGCGCAGGACTATACGGTGGCGCGCGCGGCGATCGAGGCTCGCTGCCATTATCTCGACCTTGCCGATGCACGCGGCTTCGTCACAGGCATCAGCGCGCTCGATACAGCCGCGCGCAACGCCGGCTGCCTGGTGGTGAGCGGCGCAAGCTCCGTGCCTGGCCTCTCCTCGGCAATCGTGCGCGAACTGGCGCCGCGGTTGGCAAACACCACCAGCCTCGACATCGGCATCTCGCCCGGCAACAGCTTCGATCCGGGCCTTGCCACCACGCAATCGATCTTGGGCTATGTCGGCCGCCCGCTGCGCATGCTCATCGATGGAGCTTGGCAAGACGCTCATGGCTGGCAGGGCACGCGCCGGCACAGCTTCCCGCAGATCGGCACGCGCTGGCTCGGCTATGGCGACGTTCCCGACCTCGATCTCTTTCCCAAGCACTACCCCACCCTGACGACGATGCGGTTTCACGCCGGGGTCGAGGTCGCGATGTTCCACTTCGGCGTGTGGCTCATTTCATGGGGCGTGCGCGCCGGGCGTGTCCGTAACCCGTCAGCGCTGGCAGGGCCGCTGCTATCGATGAAGCGGAAGTTGGCGATGCTCGGCAGCGACCGCGGCGGCATGTATGTGGCGCTCGCCGGAACGGATCATGGGGGTTGTCCGCGCCGGCTCGTCTTCGAGCTTGAAGCTGGCTCTGGCCACGGCCCCTATATCCCGGCGATGGCAAGTACGATCCTGGCGCGCAAACTGTGCCGCGGCGAATTGACGGCGACCGGCGCCATGCCCTGCTTCGATCTGTTTACGCTCGCCGACTTCGATGCCGCCGTCGCCGATCTCGACATCCGCCATGCGGTGCGCGAGGAGACGACGTGAAGCAGATTATGTCCCGAACGCCTCAGATCGTGACACCGGGCGTTTCAAAGCCGGCACGCGCGCGGGCCGCCGCATCTGCGGGGCGCGTGGCGACGCGATAGTTGCCGAGCACCAGAACGTCCATGCCCGTGCGCAAGTAGCAGGAGATCGCTTCCGCGGGCGTTGCCACGATCGGCTCGTGCCGGTTGAAGCTCGTGTTCAACACGATCGGCACGCCAGTCAGTTTGCCGAACGCCTGGATGAGATCGTAATAGCGTTGATTGGCGGCCCGCGACACGGTCTGGATGCGCCCCGTTCCGTCGACGTGGACAGCGGCTGCGATGTCGCGCGCACGGTGGAGGTGAACGCGAGGCGCCATGGTCATGAACGGATCGGGCTGGGAAAGCTCGAAGAACTCGTGCGCGCAATCTTCCAGCACGGCCGGGGCAAACGGACGGAAGCTCTCGCGATGCTTGATCTTCTTGTTGATGACGTTGCGCATGTCGGCGCGTCGCGGATCGGCCAGGATCGAGCGATTTCCGAGCGCGCGCGGTCCCATCTCGAAACGGCCCTGGAACCAGCCGACGATCTTGCCCTCTGAAAGATCGCGTGCCGTGCTTGTGATGACGTCCCCATCGGTGAGCCGAACCGCTTCAAGCCCTGCCGCTTGCAACGCGGCCTCGATTTCGTGATCTGAAAATTCCAGACCATAGAAGGGATGCGTCAGCTCCATGCGGCGGGGTTGGCCCAGCGTCTGGTGATAATGCCACAGCGCGCTGCCGAGCGGAGAGCCGGTATCGGACGCGCATGGCGGCACCCACACGCGCTCGTAGGACGTTTCTGCCAGCACCCGCGCATTGGCGACGCAGTTCAACGCCACGCCACCAGACAAAATGAGATTGCGCGAGGGATAGCGCCTCTCCAGATCGCGCACGATATGCAGAACGACCTCTTCCGTCACCGTTTGCAGCGCACGCGCAATCGCCTGGTGGTGTTCGGTGATCTCGCTGCCATGAGCGCGCGGTGGGCCGAAGGCCGCGTAGAATTTCTTCGTCAGCGGCCGCAATTCGCCATAGCGTTGATAGCTGAAGTACGACATGTCGACACGATAGCGGCCTTCGGGCTCGAGCCTGAAAAGCTTGCGGAATGCGTCGACATAGCGATCATCGCCATAGGCGGCGAGCGCCATCACCTTGCCTTCGTCGGAAAAGCCGGCGAAGCCCAGATACTCGGTGACGACGGTGTAGACGATACCGATCGAGTTGAAGATCGGCGTCCACCATTGCCGAGTGAGGCAATTGTTCTTGCCGGTATAGACGCTGGTCGCCGCGTCATCGCCGAATCCGTCCATGACAAGAACGGTGGCTTCGTCGAACGGGGAGACGAAGAATACCGCGGCATGGGCATCGTGATGGCCGACATTGACGATGCGCGGCAGCGGCTGACCGCCGGCAATACGCTTCAAGCGGCGCTTGAGATACTGATTGAGCAGCACGATCTCATTGCGCTGCGGTGTATGCGATTGCTCCAGCAGCAAGCTGAGGCTCCCCGGCATGCCGGAAAGCACGGCCTTTGCGAACGTCGCGCGAATGCGATCGACCCGCCACGGCGTGGTTATCACGTCGATGCCGGCCAACCCTTCGAGGTTGTGTCCAAGTGCTGCGCGCAACGATTTGGTCGGAAATGCCTTGGTGCGCTTTTCGCGGTTGAGCCGCTCTTCCTCCAGCACCAACGCCGGGCAACCGTCGTCGAGGATTGCTATTCCGCTGTCGTGTGTTGCTCCGACAAGCCCGAGGATACGCACGTTACGACACCGTCAGTCCTTGGGCAGCCGAAGGGAGCTCCAACTCGCTCTCACTCGTGTTTGCCGTGGCAATGCTTGAACTTCTTGCCCGAGCCGCATGGGCAAGGCGCATTGCGCGACACCTTACCCCACGTATTGGGATCTCGCGGGTCCACCTCGTCGGAGCCGCGCCGCGACTGCATCGGCTGGCGCCTCTCCGGCGTCGCAGACAACGAGCTTCCGCCCTGGATCGCCGCATCCGCCATCGCAAATTCGTCGATGCCGGTGAACGGATCGACGTGGTGCGCCTCCATCTGCGGCAGCTCATGCGGCTCCAGGAACCGCGCGCCGCCACTCTGCTGATCTTGCGGCGCCAGCTCGACGTGCATCAGCTGCCCAGTGACAGCCTCGCGCAACCGGCCGAGCATCGTCTCGAACAGCACGAAAGCCTCGCTCTTGTACTCGTTGAGAGGATCGCGCTGACCATAGGCACGGAACCCGACGACCTGGCGCAGATGTTCGAGCGTGACGAGATGCTCGCGCCACAGATGATCGAGCGTCTGCAGCAGCACCATCTTCTCGATTTCCTGATAGAGCTCGGGGCCAAGCTCACGTGCTTTCTCTTGGGCGCGCTCGTCGACGGCCTTCAACAGCCGCTCCTCGATCTCCTCGTTGGCGATGCCCTCTTCAGCAGCCCAATCCACAATCGGCAGATCGAGCCCGAAGATGCCCCGCACCGCGTCGCTCAAACCTGCCGTGTCCCATTGTTCGGCGTAGGCCCTCTCGGGAATATGACGGGCGACCAGATCGCGCACGACATGGTTGCGCATGTCGTGGACCGTCTCGGACAGGTCGTCTTGCGCCATGAAGTCGATGCGCTGCTCGAAGATGACCTTGCGCTGGTCATTCATCACGTCGTCGTACTTCAGAATCTGCTTGCGGATGTCGAAGTTGCGCGCCTCGACCTTCTTCTGCGCCATCTCGAGCGACTTGTTCATCCAGCGGTGCGCGATCGCCTCGCCTTCCTTGAGGCCGAGTGTGCGCACGACGCTATCCATGCGCTCCGAGCCGAAGATACGCATCAGGTCGTCGTCGAGAGCGAGATAGAATTTCGAGCGGCCTGGATCGCCCTGGCGACCGGATCGACCGCGTAGCTGATTGTCGATGCGACGGCTTTCGTGGCGCTCGGTGCCGAGAACATAAAGTCCGCCCGCTTCCAACGCCCGCGTCTTCTTGCCGGCGACGTCGCCGAGAATTTCCCGCTCCCTCTTGGAAACGTCCTTCTCGTCCGGCTCGCGCCCCTGCGCCCGTTCCTCGGCGATCCAGTCGCGCAATTGATATTCGGTGTTGCCGCCGAGCTGGATGTCGGTGCCGCGGCCGGCCATGTTGGTCGCGATCGTGATGGCGCCGGGAACACCAGCCTGGGCGATGATGCCCGCCTCCTGCTCGTGGTAGCGCGCATTCAGCACTTGATGGGGAATAATCGGCTGGCCGGATTTTGCGGCCTTCGCCAGATCGACGAGGTGACGGCCGATGTCGGTGAAATAGGCACGCAGTTCCTTATCGCGGTCGTGCGTCATCTCCTCGGCCTGCGCCAAGGTCTTCTTGCCGAGCTCATCGATGTATTTCTTGTCGGACAGCAAATGCGAGAGCTGCTCGGACTTCTCGATCGACACCGTGCCGACCAGCAGCGGCTGCCCGCGCCTCGAGCAATCCGCGATCGTGGTGACGATGGCCGCGAGCTTCTCGGGCTGCGTGCGATAGACCTCATCGTCCTCGTCGGCGCGCGCGATGTCGCGATTGGTCGGAATCTCGACGACCTCGAGGCCATAGATGTCCATGAATTCGTTGGCCTCGGTATTGGCCGTGCCGGTCATGCCGGCCAGCTTCTCATAGAGGCGGAAGTAGTTCTGGAAAGTGATCGAAGCGAGCGTCTGGTTTTCCGGCTGGATCGCCACACGCTCCTTGGCCTCAAGGGCCTGGTGCAAACCTTCCGAATAGCGCCGACCCGGCATCATGCGGCCGGTAAATTCATCGATGATGACGACCTCATCGCCCTTGACGATGTAGTCCTTGTCACGCTGGAACAGCTTGTGCGCCTTCAATGCCTGATTGATGTGGTGAACGACGGTGACGTTCTCGATATCGTAGAGCGAACCCTTGAGCATTCCTGCAGCGGCAAGCTGCTCCTCGATGAACTCGTTGCCGATGTCGGTGAGAGAAACCTGGCGCTGCTTCTCATCGAGCTCGAAATGCTCTGGCGCAAGTCTGGGAATGAAGCCGTCGATGGCGACATAGAGATCGGCGCGATCCTCGACCGGGCCTGAAATGATGAGCGGTGTGCGCGCCTCGTCGATCAGGATCGAGTCGACCTCGTCGACGATTGCGAAGGCATGGCCGCGCTGGACCATCTCCGCCTTGCTCATCTTCATGTTGTCGCGCAGATAGTCGAAGCCCAGCTCATTGTTGGTGCCGTAGGTGACATCGCACGCGTATTGATCCTTGCGCTCCTCGTCGTCGATCCCGTGAACGATGCAGCCGACCGTGAGGCCCAAGAACTTGTAGACCCGCCCCATCCATTCGGCATCGCGCTTGGCGAGATAATCGTTGACGGTAACGACGTGGACGCCATTGCCGGTCAGTGCATTGAGGTAGACGGCAAGCGTCGCCACCAGCGTCTTGCCTTCACCGGTTTTCATCTCGGCAATATTGCCTTCATGCAGCACCATGCCGCCGATCAGCTGCACGTCGAAATGGCGCTGGCCAAGCGCACGTTTGGCTGCCTCGCGAACGGTGGCGAAGGCCGGCACGAGCAGCTCGTCGACATCCTTGCCGGCCGCGATCTCGGCACGAAAGGCATCGGTGCGGGCCCTCAGATCGGCGTCTGAAAGCTTGGCAATCTCGGGCTCCAGCGCATTGATCGCCTCGACCCGCGGCCGGAAGCTCTTGACCCGGCGCTCGTTCGATGAGCCGAAGATCTTCGATGCGAGTGAGCCAAACGACAGCATGCCAGATGTCCTCAAATCGATAGCGGGCGAGCGCGCACAGGGGGGCTGCCCTTATGCGTCGTCGCCTCTTGTGTCTCAAGCCGTGTCGCGTTTCAGCCGTCGACGAGGAACCCTGTCCAATAGCCACCGGATCCCTGGTTGCATGCGCATGCGCACACACCGGCCAAAACGACACTGTTTCGCCGCAGAGATAAGGACCGCTAGGGGGCATTGTCAACGCGACGCCCGACTATCAGGCGCAGTGAAATGGCCCAATCAAGACACCGGTGTATAAAGCGGCGAGTCGGGCGGATTACCGGAGTGGGACGCGAGTTGGGTGGGCTCGATCTCTCCAAAACTTAACTTGGCAGCACTGCCCCACGCGTCTATCCATGCGCCCAAACAAGACTTTCGAAGCGCCGGCGTGGTCCATTTTCCGCTGTCGCTGGACCTGCATATGAGGAAATAGCCCCGGTGAAACGCACATTTTCCAACCTCGCACGCCTCGGCGCACTCGCATTGATCGCTTCGGCCCCCTTGTCCGTCTTCGAACTCGCCAACGCCCAGGACAAGCTGGCGGCCGGCAAGGCCGTCGCCACCGTCAACGGCATCTCGATCAGCGAGTCCGACATGAAGCTGGCCGAAGACGAGATCGGCCGCGATCTGGGCAACCTTCCCGACGCCACCAAACGCCGCGTTCTTGTGGAATTCCTCATTGAAAACAATCTATTCGCCAAGGCCGCCGAGACCGCGAAACTGGGCGAGGGTGCAGCCTTCGACGATCGCATGAAATATTGGCGTAACCGCGCCCTGCGCGATGCCTATTTCGAGAAGGAAATCAACGCGCAAGTCAGCGAGGCGGCGGCTAAGACGTTTTATGACGATCAGGTCAAGGGCCTGAAACCGAAAGAGGAAGTCCAAGCGCGCCATATCCTTGTGGAAACCGAGGAACTGGCCAAGGAGCTGAAGAAGAAGCTCGCCGAGGGGGGTGATTTTGCCGCACTCGCCAAGGAGCACTCCAAGGACCCCGGCACCAAGGACGACGGCGGCATGCTTGGCTACTTCTCCGCCGGCCAGATGGTGCCGCAGTTCGAGCAGGCCGCTTTTGCGGTGCAGAAGGGTCAGGTTTCCGATCCCGTGAAGAGCCAGTTCGGCTGGCATCTCATCAAAGTCGAGGACCGGCGCCAGAAGCCGCCGCCGTCCTTCGAGGAAGTGAAGGACCGCATTCTCGCCTCGCTGATGCACCAGCGCGCTCAGGCCGTCGCTGCCAAGCTGCGCGCCGATGCCAAGGTCGAGTATCTCGACGAGGCGATCAAGAAAGAGGTCGAGGAAGCCGACGGCGCCCAGAATGCGCAGCGCAAGCAGCTCGAGGAAATGATCAAGAAGCAGATCGAGGCCAAGGAGAAGGCCGACGGCGAAAAGCCGGCCGCCGGTGCCGAGGCCAAGCCGGACGAAAAGAAGTAGCGCTTAGCCCCCCGTCATGCGCGAGGACGTTGCCGCTGCTGCTGAGCAGGCTCGCGTTTGGGATGGCACTGGTTTTCTTGCGATGGGATGGGGCCGCTTGAAAAAGGCGGCCCAATCTGTTTGGGCTAACGCATCCCAAAGACTCACAGGCCTAAATCTCGACATTCGGACGTCATCACCATGGGCAAGACCACCATCCAATCGCCATTCGCGCCAGAAAAGCTCGTCAAGCTGCCGCCCATCGACGGTGTGCGCTTTGCGACCGCAGAAGCCGGCATCCGCTACAAGGGCCGCACCGACTTGATGGTGGCCGTGATGGACGAAGGCACGGTGGCGGCGGGCGTGCTGACCCAATCCAAGACTTGCTCGGCGCCCGTCGTGCGTTGCCGTGAAAACCTCGCCCACGGCAAAGCGCGCATACTCGTCGTCAACTCCGGCAACGCCAATGCGTTTACTGGCATGAGGGGACGCGAGGCCGTCGAAGCCACCGTTGCCGCTGCCGCCGCCGCGACATCGTGCAAGCCCACGGAGGTGTACATCTCCTCCACCGGCGTCATCGGCGAACCGATGGATGCGGGAAAGTTCACGCACCTGCTCGCCGGCCTTGCCAAGAAGGCGAAAGCCAACGCCTTCGAAGCCGCCGCACGCGCCATCATGACCACCGACACGTTTCCCAAGGTCGCCACCCGCAAGGTCGAACTCGACGGCGTCAAGGTCGTCATCAACGGCATCTGCAAGGGTGCTGGCATGATCGCACCCGACATGGCGACCATGCTGTCCTACATTTTCACCGATGCCGCGATTTCACAAAAGCTGCTGCAGGCCCTGGTCAGCGAGCATGTCGAGACCACCTTCAACTGCATGACGATCGACGGCGACACCTCCACCAGCGATACCTGCCTCGTATTCGCCACCGGCACCGCTAAAGCGCGTGGCCAGGAGCCGATCGTCAAGAAATCCGACAAACGGCTTGCTGCATTTGGCGCCGCTCTGCACGACCTGATGCGCGATCTCGCCATCCAGATCGCCAAGGACGGAGAGGGCCTGTCGAAATTCGTCACGTTCGAGATCACGGGCGCGGAAAGCTTCGAGGCGGCGCGCACGATCGCACGGGCGTGCGGCAACTCGCCAATCCTCAAAACTGCGATCGCCGGAGAGGATCCGAACTGGGGCCGCGTCGTCATGGCGGTCGGCAAATCGGGTGAAGCGGCCGATCGCGATCGATTGACGATCTGGTTCGGACCGCACTGCGTGGCCCGCAACGGCGAGCGCGCGGCCGAGTACGATGAGAAAACCGTAGCGCAGTATATGAAAGGTCGCGAGATCGTCATTCGCGCCGATGTCGGTGTCGGCAAGGCCTCGGCAACCGTGTGGACCTGCGACCTGACGCACGACTACGTTTCGATCAACGCCGACTATCGTAGTTGAGACTTGGGCGCCGATCCGCTTCCTTCGCAAAAGTGTGGCGAGTGAGGCGGCTGCGCGACCGGAGGAACACTTCGCCATGGAGCAGAAATTCTGGCTCGAGCGTTGGGAAAAGGGCGAGACCGGCTGGCACCGCGACGAGGTGCATCCTGAGTTGCCGGCGCATTGGCCGCTGCTGGCGCTGCCAGCCAAAGCCCGTGTGTTCGTGCCTTTGTGCGGCGCGAGCCCGGATATGGCGTGGCTTGCCGCACAAGGCCATGAGGTGATCGGCGTCGAGCTATCGCAATTGGCCATCGAAGCGTTTCTGGCGCGCCATCGCGTCAAGCACATCGTCATGGAGGACCACGGCTTTCGTACCTATCTCGGCGGCCGTTACCAAATCTGGCAGGCTGATCTGTTCGCATTGCCGGATGATGCCCTGGCTGGTATCGACGCGGTTTATGATCGCGCGAGCCTGGTGGCGCTGCCCGAGGAAATGCGGCGGCGCTATGCGCGCTTCCTTGCCGAGCGCATTGCACCTGGCGTGCCTGGCCTGTTGATCTCGTTTTCCTACGATCAAAGCCAGATGAGCGGCCCGCCGTTTTCGGTACCGGCCAGCGCGGTCGACGACCTGCTCGCTGCCGATTTCGACATCACGGCGTTGAGCAACAACGACGCGCTCGACGAGAGCTTGAGAAAGCGCGGCCTCACCGCCGTGCATGAGAGCAGCTATCTGTTCCGCCGCAAATCCGCCAGCGGAGACCGGGCTTGAGCACGCAGGAGAAAGCGCGGCGCATGCTGCTCGTGGTTGCCGTAGCGCTGATCGATGCCGACAACCGCGTGCTGATATCGCGGCGGCCGGAAGGCAAGCAGCTTGCGGGCCTGTGGGAGTTTCCCGGCGGCAAGATCGATCCGGGTGAAACACCAGAAGCGGCCCTGATTCGTGAATTGAAAGAAGAACTCGACATCGAGCTGTGCGCCACCTGCCTTGCACCACTGACGTTTGCCAGCCACAGCTATGACGACATGCATCTGTTGATGCCGCTTTATATCTGCCGCACCTGGGAAGGCGAGGTGAGCCCCCAGGAAGGCCAGCAAATCGCGTGGGTGAAAGCCAACCGGCTGCAGACATATCCGATGCCACCCGCGGATCTGCCGCTGATCCCGGCATTGCGCGATTTGCTCTGCTGAATTTGCAGCGATTGCCGCATTCGCGAGCACTGCACGCAACTGCCGCAATTGCGAACAAACATCAGCATCGTTGACGTCAACGGGTTGCAGACCCCGCTCGATGTCCTACGTTGTGGAGGTGGCCACGGGCTGTGCCAAGCCGCGCAGAAGCGCCTCGCACGAACTTGCAGCCACACGCAAATGAGCAAAATGGGAGTGTGTCATGCTGGCAACCGAAATTCAGGAGCATGCCCGCAAGTTGTATCAGGCCCATGGCGAGAAGGCCGTCGTCGAAGCAGCACAAAAGGCAAAGTCGCTTGAGGAAACGGGCAGCACCGATGATGCTCGCACCTGGCGGCGCATCGAGGCCGCGTTGATGCAGATGCGCGGGCCGCACTCGACCTAATAGCACCGAGCCGCGTGTGTCTATTTTTCACGCGGCTCGTCGCCGGCCTTCAATTCGCGCGTGCCGAGCACATCGGCGAGACGCATGGCAGCAGACCCAGGCTTGAGAGGCTTTTGCTGCGAGGGATCAGGCGCCCAGGCCGTCAACGTCAAGATCTCGAATGTCGCCTCGACGCGACCATCGGGCCGTGCGTGACGCTCTTGGTAGACTTGGCACGCCCGCGCCAGAACATCGCGCCGCGTTGTCGCACGTCGGCGCGCCACCAGCGCGTTGCTCGCCCCCATCGCCTTGATGTCGCGCATCAGGTGCAGGGGTGACGCATAGCCGACACGCACACGCTCGCTATCGACCACCGGAAGCGCGAAGCCGGCACGCTGCAGCAATCCACCCAGATCGCGCAGATCGATCGCCGGGGCGACGCGCGGCGACACACCGCCCGAGATCTCCTCCTCGGCCACCAGCCAAGCTTCACCCAGCTCAGCCAGGGTCGCGCCTCCCAGCAGAGAAGCGAGAAACAGCCCGTCGGGCTTCAAGGCGCGACGCACCTGCACCAGCACGCCCGGCAGATCGTTGACGTGCTGCAGCGATAGTCCCGACACTACCAGGTCGAGCGACGCATCGGCAAACGGAAGCGCCTCCTCGTCGGCAGCGACGCACGGCCCATCGCACGCCGACAGCAGCGCGTCGACCGACTCGACATCGATGATTACGCCAACGTTGGGCAACTGGCGTAGCCGCCGGCTCAGCAGCCCGTGATGCGCGCCGAAATTGGCGGCGAGCGCAAAGTTGCGTTTGATGAGCTCCAGCCGGTCGGCCATGTCATCGGCCACGCGCGCGAGCAGGAAATCGTGCTGAGCGGCAGTGGCCGCCGCGCGGCTGCGTCTCCATGCCAGCAGCGCGCGATCGAACGGCGCAGCGCTCGACGCGGCTGCGGCCTCAAATGTGATGTTGCACTTGTCCGCCATCGCCCTGATCATGCCCTTGCGCATGCCAACCAACCGGCCAGGAACCAGACGATACCATGCAGCCTCGCACCCCCGCTCTGCACGATGCAGCGGCCCCGGCCGAAGCCGATGGTCACGTCCACCACGCTGGCCGCCGCTCGGCAGCGCACCGCCTCGTCAGCACCGCGCGCGCAGGCCTGGTCGGGCTTGCCAACGTGATCACTCCGCCGTTGTGTCTGTCCTGCCATCAGCCGCTGCTCGATCACGATACGCTTTGCCCCGATTGCTGGCGGAGCATAGATTTCATACGCCAGCCTTTGTGCGACAGGCTCGGCATACCACTCCCATACGATTCAGGCACTAGGTCGGTTTCAGCACAGGCGCTGGCCGCGCCCCCGATTTATGGCCGCGCCCGCGCCGTCGCCCGTTATGACGGGGTGATGCGCGATCTCATCCACGATCTCAAGTTTCACGATCGCCACGACTCCCGCAGACTGCTGGGCCGCTGGCTCGCCGGTGCGGGAGGCGATTTGCTGGCGGAAGCAGAGGTGCTGGTGCCGATCCCACTGCATCGCTGGAAACTGTTGCGCCGCCGCTTCAACCAGAGCGCGATCCTGGCGCTGGAGGTTTCCCGCTTGTCTGGCCTGCCGACAGATCCACTGGCGCTACGGCGCACGCGCGCCACCCGCAGCCAACTGGGCTTGTCTCAATCTCAGCGCCAGATCAACGTGAACGGGGCATTCTCAGTACCACCCCGAGCGGCCGAACGGATCGCCGGGCGGCGGGTGCTGCTCGTCGACGATGTCATCACAACCGGCGCGACGATTTCAGCGGCTGCACGCGCCTTGCTCCAGGCCGGCGCCGGCAACGTCGATGTGCTGGCGCTCGCCATCGTCACCGATACCGCCGGCACGCTGACGGCATGAACACGGCGCACCGGGACCGTGGCTGGCCGCCGCCACAACAAATATTGGGGCAAATTCGGTTCGCGCCGTTGCAGGTATGAGCTTTGCGGCCCAGTTTGGACGCATTAATTTGAGTGGGTTGGAAAACAGCGCAAAGGATGACGGGACGTAGCAATGGCCAAGGTGACGATTTATACCACGATGCTTTGCCCCTATTGCCACATGGCAAAGGACCTGCTGCGACAGAAGGGCGTCGCATTTGAGGAAATCGACGTCAACTCCGGGTCCGGTTTGCGCGCGCAGATGCGAGAAAAGGCCGGCGGTCGCAACTCGGTGCCGCAGATCTGGATCGGCGACCGGCATGTGGGCGGCTGTGACGACCTCTATGCGCTCGACCGGGCCGGCAGCCTGGATCCGCTGCTGGCGGGTTGATGGACGATCACGCAAAGGTTTGAACGATGACCGCAAAGCCCAGCACGACGGCAGACACCTCGCAAGGCACCAAGAAGTTTCGCGCTGGCCTCGTGCAGATGTGCGCGACGCGGGATCTCGATCGCAACGTCGCCGATGCCAGCGACCTCATCCGTCAGGCGGCCGAGGCCGGCGCGCAGTATGTGCAAACGCCCGAGGTGACGACGCTGATGGAGCTTGACCGCAACCGCCTGTTCAGCCTGATCGAACCGGAGGAGGCCAATCCCGCGCTCGTGCATTTCCAGCGGCTTGCCAAGGAACTCGGCATCTGGCTGCACATCGGCTCGATGGCGGTGAAAGTTTCCGCCGACAGGCTCGCCAACCGCTCGTTCGTCATCCGCCCGGATGGCGGCATCGCCGCGCGCTACGACAAGATCCACATGTTCGATGTCGAGCTGCCGGGCGGCGAGAGCTACATGGAAAGCCGCAGCTATGCGCCCGGCACCACCGCCGTCGTCGTCGATTTGCCGTGGGGGCGAATGGGGCTGACGATCTGCTACGACCTGCGTTTTCCTTATCTGCACCGGGCACTCGCCAAGGCCGGCGCCATGTTCATCGCCGGACCCGCAGCCTTCACCAAGACCACGGGCGAGGCGCATTGGCACAAGCTGCTCGCCGCTCGCGCCATCGAAACTCAATGCTTCGTGCTCGCCGCGGCGCAGACCGGGGCGCACGAGATGGGACGGGCGACCTTTGGCCATTCGATCGTCGTCGGCCCGTGGGGCGAGACGATTGCCGAAGCCGGCACCGAGCCGGGTATCGTCATTGCCGATATCGATCCCGCCGCTGTCGGCGAGGTGCGCGGTCGTGTGCCCTCACTCACCCATGATCGCAGCTTCGTCGTCGTCGAAGCCGACCGACACCACGGACAGGGAATCGCAACATGATCCGCTACCGGCTCATTTGCCGCTGTGATCACGAATTTGACGCATGGTTTTCCTCCAGCGCCGCCTATGATGCGCAGGAGGCCGGCGGCCAGATCGTGTGCCCCGCCTGTGGCGGTCACGACGTAACCAAGGCACTGATGGCGCCGCGCATCGCGACCGCTCAAAATGCGCCGAACACGCCGACGGGCCATGACCAGCCACCCACGCAAACATCTGGCGCGCAACTGCCAGCGACAGCGGGCGCCGCTCCACCCGCCTCAGCGGACGCCGAGAAGGTGCGCGCGATCATGGGCGAGTTGCGCCAGTTGCGCGATCGCATGGTGGCAAATTCGGAATACGTCGGCGCGAGCTTTGCCGAGGAGGCTCGCAAAATCCATTATGAGGAGGCGCCCGAGCGCGCCATCCACGGCGAAGCAAGCCGCGAGGATGTGCGCAAACTGGACGAGGAAGGGATCGATATTCTGCCGCTACCGCGACTGCCGAGTGATCTGAGCTGAAGAATAGGAAGCCGAATTGCACGGCTGCGGCATCTGCCTTCGGCAAGCCGCGTTGGCCTCAACGCGAATGAGGTGAGGCAAATGGCTGTCGGCCGCTGCCCCACCTCTCCGGTCGCTCGCTTAAGCTGTCGTCAACGCTACAAGCGTGTAGCGCACGGCCGCCTCCGCATCTTCAGCCCAATGCACCGGTTCTGAATGACTAGAAGGCGTCCAAGCGTAACGGGCACCATCATGGTGCCAGATGCCCCGTACATGACCCCAGCGGTCGATAACCACGCCACCACGCGGCCCCAGCACGAACGAGTATCCCCGCAGGCGCAGGATCTCATGCCGGCACAACAGCTCAAGCAGCACTGCATCCTGTTGACTTGCGGACATCCTCGTCCAACCCTTGATAGTTTGCCGTTTGCAATTGCGGCATCGAGAACCAAAATCTCGAAAATGCCGCCGAATTATCTCCAAAACAAATATGCATTTTATTGCATACCAACTCAATTATTAACGGCATTTGACCTTACGCAACCAGGCAACATTCTCGCACAAATTGAACTTCAATTGTGTTCGAATTAAAAAATAATTGTAGCGATCCGATTAACCCTCCAAAAACCAAGTCAAGCGGCGACTTCGACTCGAATTTCGCCGATGCCCTCAACCGCACCTTCGAGCCGGTCGCCGGGCCGTACCGCCCCCACTCCCGCAGGCGTGCCGGTCAAAATGACGTCGCCTGCACGCAGATCGAAGAAGCGTGACAAATGCGCAATGAGCTCGCCCACGCCCCAGATCATCTGTGACAGATCGCCGGTCTGGCGGCGCACACCATTCTGGTCGAGCCAGATCGCGCCGCGCGATGGATGGCCGATGTCTGCCGCGCTGCGAATTGCGCTGCACGGGGCGGAATGCTCGAAGGCCTTGGCCGTCTCCCATGGGCGAGACAAGCGTTTGGCCTCCGCCTGCAAATCGCGACGCGTCATATCAATGGCCACGGCATAGCCAAAGACGCGCCCAAGGGCTGTTTCCGCGGCAATGCCACGTCCTCCAGAAGACAGACACACGGCCATTTCAATTTCGAAATGGACATCATTTGAACTCGCCGGAAATGGGAAAGTGCCATCCGTTCGCAAATTGTCTGGATTTTTCTGAAAGAAGAACGGCGGTTCGCGGTCGGGATCATGCCCCATCTCGCGCGCGTGCTCCGCGTAATTGCGGCCGACGCAATAGACCCGGTGTACGGGGAACAGGTCTGTGCTGCCGACGATCGGCAAGGCAACGACTTCGCTTGGGGTAAACACATAGGCCATTCCCGACCCTTTCCTCATCAGGCCTCATCAAGACCAGCCTCCCGAGACTGGCGGCGGCCATGCCGGGAGCCGGCGTTGCGCCACTGTCGTCCGGCCGTCACAAATCTAAGGCTATCGTTGCGCCCTTCAGCTGCGCTATCGCAATTTGATGCACACGATGTGTCCTGTCACCATAACCATCGACTGCCCTGCCTGACACTGTGTCAGCCACTGGGCCAGCCGTTCCACACGTCGCAATCGCAACCTGCAATCCAAGGACCGACTAATGAGCGAGACGCGCCTTGCCTGTTCAATCCGTGCTGACGACGCGGAGAACATTGGCTCGAACGCTTCACACAACCCGACCATCAGTGACATCCTGGCTCTACGGCTGTCGCGGCGGGATGTGATGGCGGGGCTGCTCGCCACCACATCGGCGTCTTTGACCGCCTCCACTGCCTCGCTGATCGCCGTGCCGCCAGGCGTCGCCAACGCTGCGCAACCAGCAACGGCCGCGCCACCCGCCACGACGCCGACGTTCGCGTTTGACGAACTCGCCGCCGGCATCGACGAGACCCATCATGTCGCCAAAGGGTACGATGCCGACATTCTGATCCGCTGGGGTGATGGTGTGCTGGGGGATGCGCCCCGCTTCGATCCCGCCGCGCAGACGGCCGACGCGCAAGCTCGTCAGTTCGGATACAACAACGACTTCATTGGCTTCATTCCGCTCGACGGCAGCAGTCAACACGGCCTGCTCGTCGTCAACCACGAATACACCAACCGCGAGCTGATATTCCCCGGCTTCGACGACGAACCCGGCAAGGCCGCCACGTTCGAACGCACGACGCGCGAGCAAATCGCCATCGAGATGTCGGCTCATGGCGGCTCGGTGATCGAGGTCGAGCGCAAGAACGGCAAATGGTCGGTCGTTGCTGCGTCCCGATATGCGCGCCGCATCACCGCCGAGACACCCATGCGCATTTCCGGTCCAGCCGCCGGCCACACATCGATGCGCACAAAAGCCGACCCTTCCGGCACCCTGGTTCGTGGCATGATCAACAATTGCGCCGGCGCCACGACCCCATGGGGCACATGGCTGACCTGCGAGGAAAACTTCAACGGCTATTTCTGGGGCAAAGGCAAGCTCAACAAAGCCGCGGACCCGACAGCCTTGAAGCGCTATGGCATCCCGGGCGAGTGGTACGCGTGGGCGAAGTTCCACAATCGTTTCGACGTCATCGAGGAACCGAGCGAGGCCCATCGCTTCGGCTGGGTGGTCGAAATCGATCCGTTCGATCCCAACTCCACACCCGTCAAGCGCACCGCGCTCGGCCGCTTCAAACACGAGGGCGCTGGCAACATCGTCAATCGCGACGGCCGCTTTGTCGTCTACCAGGGCGACGACGAGAAGTTCGAGTACGTCTACCGCTTCGTCACCAAGCGCACCGTCGACCCCGTCGATCGCGCGGCGAATTTGGATATCCTCGACGAGGGCACGCTTTTCGTCGCCCGTTTCGACGCCGACGGCAGCGGCCGCTGGTTGCCACTCGTTCACAACCAAGGCCCGCTGAACGAGGCGAACGGTTTTCGTAACCAGGGTGATGTCGTCATCCGCACGCGACAGGCCGCAGACCTGCTCGGCGCTACGAAGATGGACCGCCCCGAGGATATCGAGGCGAATGCAAAGACCGGCAAGGTCTATCTCATGCTCACCAACAACAATAAGCGCGACACCGCCACGCTCGATGCCGCCAATCCGCGCGCCGACAACAAGTTCGGCCACATCATCGAAATGACACCGGAGGACGGCGACCATGCCGCGGATGTCTTCCGATGGGAGATCCTCGTGCGCTGCGGTGATCCCGCGATTGCCGCTGTCGGCGCCACATTCAATCCCCTGACGTCCAAGTACGGCTGGTTCGGCATGCCCGACAATTGCGCGATTGATTCGCTGGGCCGATTGTGGATTGCCACCGACGGCAATTCAAAACGAGCAACGGGTCGCGCCGACGGCATCTGGGCGATGGAAACGACCGGCGCTGCGCGCGGCACATCGCGGCTTTTCTTCAGCTGTCCGGTGGGCGCGGAGATGTGCGGGCCTGCGTTCACCCCCGACGTCGAGACGCTGTTCGTTGCCGTGCAGCACCCCGGCGAAGGTGATGAGGATGGGCCTTCGACCTTCACTCATCCCAGCACCCGCTGGCCGGATTTTGCTGCCAACATGCCGCCGCGACCGTCAGTTGTCGCCATCACGCGCAAAGGCGGCGGCAAGATCGGAACGTGAGACGTTAACCGGTCGCGTCACATAAGAAGTAAACGCTTGCAACGCCGCCAAAATCTCGCCGTTGGCGCGACTTCGACGAAGAACCGCCTTGCCCCTGTGCGCGTGCCGGTGCAAACAACGCTGAACGGGCCGCGCGGATCGCCGCCCCTTGGATGAGAGCCTGGCCGAAATATGCTGACAAAGACGCCCGCAGCCCGCACCACAGAAGAGACCATGCCGCGTCACGATTGGACCCGCGGCGAGGCCGAGGCGCTCTACCGGCTGCCGTTCAACGACCTGCTGTTTCGTGCTCAATCGTTGCATCGGCGCTGCTTCGATCCCAACCGCATCCAGAAGAGCCGACTGCTGTCGATCAAGACCGGCGGTTGCGCGGAGGATTGCGGCTATTGCAGCCAATCCGCACATCATGATTCCGGCCTCAAGGCTTCCAAGCTGATGGAAGTCGAGCGCGTCATCGGCGAAGCGAGGAAGGCGAAGGAAGCCGGTGCTACGCGCTATTGCATGGGCGCTGCATGGCGTGAGCCCAAGGCCCGCGACATGGATGCCGTGGTTGCCATGGTCGAGGGCGTGAAGGCGCTCGGCATGGAAACGTGCATGACGCTCGGCATGTTGAGCAACGAGGACGTTGCACGCCTCGCCGACGCCGGCCTCGACTATTACAATCACAACATCGATACCTCCGAG
>CAZLHQ010000016.1:0-34644 GCA_964559355.1 uncultured Hyphomicrobiaceae bacterium | reverse complement strand
CACCGCAATTTTCAGCCCGTCGGGCGGCAACGTCGGCATCGCATTCGCGGTGCCTGCCAAGACCGCCAAGAGCGTCATCGAGCAGCTGAAGAACCAGGGCAAGGTCAGCCGCGGCTGGCTTGGCGTCAAGATCCAGAATGTCGATGAGGACACCGCTGCCAGCCTCGGTCTCGCCAAGGCGAACGGCGCACTTGTCAGCGAGATCACGCCGGCCGGTCCTGCCGAAGCCTCCGGTCTCAAGGCCCGCGATGTCGTGATGGCTGTCAACGGCGAGAAGATCGACGATAGCCGCGACTTGGCGCGCAAAATCGCTTCGTTCGCTCCCGACACGGTGGTCGATGTCAAGGTTTGGCGCAATGGTGCCGAGCAGCTGGTCAAGGTCAAGCTCGGCATGTTCCCCAATACGCCCGAAGAGCTGTCGAAGCTGGAGCAGGGCAAGCCTGCACAGCCGACGGCGACCGAGCTCGATCAGCTCGGGGTGAAGCTGGCCCCGGCTGGCGCCAACGGGGTCAAGGACGGCGTGGCCATCGCTGAAGTCGATGCCGCTTCGGATGCGGCCCAGAAGGGGTTGAAGGCCGGTGACGTCATCCTCGAAGTGCAAGGCGAAGTGGTGAAGACCATCGAGGACGTAGTGGCCGGCGTAAAGAAGGCGCGCGATCTCGGCCGGCGCGCCGTTCTGCTCCATGTGCGTACCGGCGAGCAAAAGCGCTTTGTGGCACTGCAGTTGAAGAAGAGCTAAAGCCCCCCCGGCGGCTCGAACGGCAGGGCAGCCCGCGGCACCAGAGGCCAGCGGGCTGCCTTGTTGTTTGAGGCGGTTCCGGGTTGGCTTATGTTGGGGTTCGTCATCGGCCATATACTGGCGTGGCGAGGGAAAGCAGACCAAGAGCTCGAGTGAACTGCGCATGCGCGTGCTGGTGATCGAGGACGACACAGAGACAGCGGGCTTCCTGCAGAAGTCGCTGAAGGAAAGTGGCCATGGAGCGGAAGTTGCCGGCGACGGGGAAACCGGCCTGGCGATGGCGCGTGAAGGCGGCTTCGACATCCTCATCGTCGATCGCATGCTGCCGGTTCTCGATGGACTATCGATCGTCAAGCAGCTGCGCGCCGAAGGCGACCGCACGCCGGTGCTGTTCTTGTCGGCGCTGGGAGAGGTCGATGACCGCGTCAAGGGCCTGCGCGCGGGTGGCGACGACTACCTGACCAAGCCATATGCCTATACGGAGCTGCTGGCACGCATCGAGGCGCTGGCGCGGCGGCGTGCTCCCGAGGAGCAGGCGACACGTTATGTCGTCGGCGATCTCGTGCTCGACAGGCTGTCGCACCGCGTCATGCGCGCAGGCGAAAGCATCGTGCTGCAACCACGCGAGTATCGCCTGCTGGAATACCTGATGCGCCATGCCGGCCAGGTGGTCACGCGCACCATGCTGCTCGAGAACGTATGGGACTATCACTTCGATCCGCAAACCAATGTCATCGACGTGCACGTCTCACGCTTGCGCGCCAAGATCGACAAGGGCTTCTCATCATCCTTGCTTCACACCGTGCGCGGTGCCGGTTACATGATTCGCGATGGCAATGCTTGAACGCAGCTCGTCCGCCTTGTCGAGCGGCGCGTTCCGCATCGCCGCGACTGCGCTCGCAGTCGTTCTGCTGGTCGCAACCGCTGTCGCGATGGTGCTGTTCCGCCAGTCCGAGGCCGCACTCACCGCGCATGTGCTGGATGGACTGCGCCAGGATGCTGCGCTGATCGAGCGTGAGTCGCGTGACGGCGGGGTGGACGCTGCGCGCCGCGCCGTCGACTTGCGAGCGTCGGGCATTGGCGCGGGTCTCTATTTCCTCGCCGACGAGACCGGCCGGAAGATCGCCGGTAACCTCAGCCAACTGCCGCCAGAGATCGCCGGAAAGCCTGCTGGCGGCGTCTTCACATATCGTGTCGATACGTCGACGCCGGTTGGCGAAGGTCACAGTGCGGTAGCGCTGCGCACTCAGATGCCAATCGGAAATCTAGTGCTGGTGGTTGGCCGCGACATCACCATGGAACAGCACGTTCTGGCGCGCATGCGGTGGCTGGCCTTGCTTGGCATGGGGCTCTTGGCGCTGACGGGGATTGCCGGCGGCTATGCGCTGAGCCGCAACATCGTCAGCCGCGTCGAGGCCGTCAATCGCACGGCGCAATCGATCATGGCGGGCAACCTCGCGCAGCGCATCGAGGTCGGCGCAGGGGGCGACGAGATCGACGTCCTGGCGGTCAATCTCAATCACATGCTCGATCGCATCGAGCAGTTGATGAGCGGCTTGCGCGAGGTGTCCGACAACATCGCACACGATCTCAAGACACCGCTCAATCGTTTGCGTAACCGGGCAGAGGCCGCATTGAGAGACGGTCGCGGCTCTGAAGCCTATCGCGAGGGCCTGGAGAAAACGATCGAAGAAGCCGACGAGCTCATCAAGACATTCAATGCACTGTTGTTGATCGCGCGGCTGGAGGCAGGAGCGCTCGAAGGCACCACGGAAGTTGTCGATGTGGGGGGGCTGGTCAGCGATCTGGCCGAACTCTATGAGCCGGTGGCCGAGGAGGCCGGGCTCGTGATCGAGCTTTCAGCGGCGGCGGCCCCGATAGAGGTCAACCGGCATCTGGTGGGGCAGGCGGTGGCCAATCTGGTCGACAATGCAATCAAGTATGCAACCGCATCACGCACGGCAGAAAAACACGAGTCTTCGCGCGCAGCCACGCGTATTGCCATTGCGGTCGAGGCGGTTGGCGATGGCGTCGCGATCACCGTCGCAGACGATGGACCGGGTATTCCCGCCGCTGACCGAGAGCGGGCTTTGAAGCGCTTTGTGCGCCTGGAGCAGAGCCGGTCGCGGCCGGGAACGGGATTGGGGCTCAGCCTCGTTGCGGCGGTGGCGCGGCTGCATGGCGGCAGCGTGCGATTGGAAGATAACGCACCGGGTCTTCGCGTGGTATTGACGCTACCCGCACAAGGCTGCTCACTGCGGATGCAGGCGCGTGGTCCTGTCCTTGCGAAAGATCACAACAGTTAGGGGAAGGGCTGGAGCATGACGCGCGCCATACCGCAGGGCGACCACGGCGGCTCGCTGGCTGACCGTCTCGTCGAGACGCCAATCCCTGTGTCGAGTGGCAATGCTGAGCTCGAAATGTTGGCGCTTGTCGCCGAGGCCGCCGCCGATCCCGAATTGGCCCGCCTCTGCGCTGCGCTAGGGCAGCCTCGTGTTCGCGATCTGCTGCTGGGTACATTCGCGGGATCTCCCTACCTCAAGGACCTGGCGGTGCGCGATCTGAAACGGCTGCAGCGGCTTGTAGTCGAGCCACCCGAAGAGAATTTTCGTGCCGGGTTGCGTAATGTCGAGGCAGCCATGGCGGCTGCCCAGTCGATGCCGGAGGCCATGCGCGCGGTGCGCGTCTTCAAGTCCGAGGTGGCATTGCTGACGGCGCTTGCCGACCTTGCTGGCGTGTGGCCGGTGACGACCGTCACCGGCGTGCTTACGGCGACGGCAGATGCAGCACTCGAGGCATGTGTGCGCTATCTGCTCCGGCAGGCGACTGCCAAGGGTGACTGGCTCGATACCTCGGAAGATGCGGCATCGCGTTCCGGCTATATCGTGCTCGGCATGGGCAAGCACGGCGCAGGCGAGCTCAACTACTCGAGCGATATCGACCTCATTGTCTTCTACGATCTGTCGCGCACCAGATTGCGTGCCGGGCTCGAGCCGCAGACATTTTTCGTACGCATGACGCGCGATCTGGTGAAGTTGATGCAGGAGCGCACGGCGGACGGATACGTGTTCCGCGTCGATCTGCGGCTGAGGCCCGATCCGGGAGCCACGCAGATTGCGTTGTCGACCGGCGCCGCCATGGATTACTACGAGAGCTTCGGACAAAACTGGGAGCGTGCCGCCCTGATCAAGGCGCGCCCGGTTGCCGGCGATATCGAAGCGGGTCTGGCGCTGCTGGCCGAATTGGCGCCATTCATCTGGCGCAAGTATCTCGATTTCGCTTCGATCGCCGACATTCATGCGATGAAGCGGCAGATTCATGCGTTCCGCGGATTGGGCGGAATAGGAGTTGCCGGTCACAACGTCAAGCTTGGACGCGGCGGTATCCGCGAAATCGAGTTCTTCACCCAGACCCAGCAGTTGATCGCCGGTGGCAGGCAACGCGAGTTGCGGATCAGGCAGACGCTGGTGGCCCTGCAGGCGCTCGTTGAACGCGGCTGGATACGCGAAGCAGTGCGCGCCGATCTGGAAGCGGCCTATCTCTACCTGCGCCGCATCGAGCATCGCATCCAGATGGTTGCCGACGAGCAGACCCATTCGCTGCCCGAACAGCCCGAGGCGCTCGCATCGTTTGCGAATTTCGCAGGCTACGCGACGGTGGAGGCATTCTCGGCAGCATTCGTTGCCATGCTCGAGAAAGTGCAGAACCACTATGTTGCGCTGTTCGAAGACATGCCGGAACTGACCACCAGCGGCGTCAATATGGTGTTTGCAGGTGGTGACGACGACCCCGATACCGTGGCGGCGCTGAAGGCCATGGGCTACACACAGCCATCCAGTATCCTGGAGACGGTGCGCGGCTGGCATGCCGGGCGATATCCCGCGATTCGTTCAGCGCGCTCTCGCGAACGATTGACGGACGTGCAGCCCTTGTTGATTGCGGCGCTGGCCGAGACGGCCGAGCCTGATCGCGCGTTTGCGACGTTCGATCGCTTCTTGTCGGAGTTGCCGACTGGCGTGCAACTGTTTGCATTGTTGCGGGCCAACCCGGGTCTGTTGCGCCTGGTCGCCGATATCATGGGTACGGCGCCGAGATTGGCGCATATTCTGTCGCGCCGCCGCCGGCTGCTTGACGCCGTGATCGACCCGCGCACGTTCAACACATTGCCGTCCGCTGCCGAACTCGACAAGATCATCAGCACGGAGATCGGCATCGCTCACGATGTGCAAGACGCGCTCGACCGCTCTCGTGTGGTGGGCAGCGAACAGGCGTTCTTGATCGGCGTGCGCGTGCTGTCTGGATCGATCAATGCCGGTCAGGCCGGAGGAGCCTATGCCCTGCTGGCCGAACGATTGATCAGCGCGCTGCAGGGGTTCGTCGAGATGGAGCTCGCCCGCAATCACGGCGGCATCGATGGAGGCGATGCAGCCGTGGTGGCGATGGGCAAGCTCGGTGGTCGTGAGATGACGGCGGCGTCTGATCTCGATCTCATCGTCGTCTATGATTTCGACGACGGCGTGCTGCAATCGAGCGGGCAACGGCCGCTGGCGCCCAGTCAATACTATGCGCGCATGACACAGCGTCTGGTCACTGCGCTGACCGCACCGACCGCGGAGGGCGCGTTGTATGAGGTGGACATGCGGTTGCGTCCATCCGGGCAGAGCGGTCCGCTGGCGGCGCGGCTTGCCAGTTTCATCGACTATCAGAGCAACGAAGCCTGGACCTGGGAGCAGATGGCGCTGACACGCGCGCGCGTGATCACGGGCCCGCCGCTGCTGCGCACCAAGGTCGAGGCGGCGATCAGGGCTGCGCTGCTGCGTCCGCGTGATCGCGCCAAGACGGTGGCCGACGTGCGCGATATGCGCGAGCGCATCTACAAGGAAAAGGGAACCACCAACATCTGGGATCTGAAGCAGGTTCGCGGCGGCTTTGTCGACATCGAGTTCATTGCCCAGTTCCTGCAACTTGTCGCCGCAAGCGAGCAACCCGAGGTTCTCGATCAGAACACGGCAAAGGCGCTGCGCAAGCTGACCACACATGGCTACCTGTCCCAGGAGCATGCCGAAATCCTCATTCCGGCAAGCGAGTTGATTCACGACCTGACGCAAATTCTGCGTTTGTGCCTGGAAGGTCCGTTCGATCCTGACGTGGCACCGACGGGGCTGAAGGAACTGTTGGTGCGGGCGGGCGATGCGCCGACGTTTGCCGCTCTCGAGATGCGATTGCGCGAGACCTTGGCCACCGTTGCCCGTCTGTTCGATGAAATCATCGGCTGAGCAGGCGGGCGTGCGACGGATTCACCGCAAGCCACCGTTCTTGGATCAGACACGGGCCGGGAAGCGGTGATCTGCAAGGAGTAAGCGGATGAAAAGCAAGATGATAGCCTTGGGAGTTTTGTTGCTGGCTTCGGCTGGCGCGGTTTCGGCGATTGCGGCAGGCGGTGACCGCGGATCGGGCGGGGAGCGCGGCTGGCATCGAGGCGGCCACGGAATGGGCGGCCACATGGGTCGCCACGCGGGCGGGCGGCATGGTGGTCAGGCGATGATGCGGCTGAAGCAACTCGATGCCGACAACGATGGTTCAGTCTCGCTCGACGAGTTCATGAAGCCGAAGCTCGATCGCTTTGCCAAGTTCGACCAGAATGCGGATGGGACCCTCAACGGCGCCGAACTGACCAGCAAGATGCAGGAGAGATCCTCCCATCGAGCACGGATGATGATGGCCAGGCTCGACGTCGATGGCGACGGCAAGGTGAGCAAGGACGAGTTCGAAGCCCAAGGCCGTCATTTCATGCGTGGCAAGAGATTTGGCCACGACGGCGGTCGTCGCTTCGGGCACATGCGAGGCATGTCGGAAGATGCCAGTGGACCCCAGCCAGCAGCGCCCAATGCCGCGAGCGATGCCAAGCCGGCTGAAGCCGCGCCGCAAGCCGATGTTCAGGCAAAGCAGGCGGATCGTGGCGGGCGAGGTGCACGTCGGGCACAGATGTTCGCCAACCTGGATGCGAATGGCGATGGCGTGCTAACGATGCAGGATTTTGACGCGAAGGCTGCGGCCAACATCGCCTTTGCGCAAAAGAAGCGTCTGCACGTGCTCGACAAGGATCGCGACGGGAAGGTGTCGCGCGAGGAGTTCGCAGCCCGGCCCAAGCAGCGGTTTGCTGACCTCGATCTTGACGGCGATGGCAAGATTACGGCGTCCGATCTGCCGCCGCGCGTGGCAGAGCGTTGGCACAAGGGCGCCGACCGCAAGTGATCGAGCAAACATGCTGCCGATTTGGTATAAGTCACGCTGACCAAGTGAAATGCACACTGCTATGCAGAGGCCGCGTGTGATCACAAAACCCGACAGCCCCGGACATGCCGACCAGCCCGGGGCCGTCGGTGCAAATGTCAGCGACGCCATGCTCGCCACACGCATGGCCAACGGCGACGAGCTGGCGTTTGCCGAACTCGTCGGCCGTCATGTCGGCGCTTTGTGTGCGATCGCACGGCGTATGCTTGGTGACGATGCGGAGGCAGAGGATGTTGCGCAAGAAGCCATGCTGAAGCTATGGCGAACGGGCAGCACGCTGACGCTCGGTGCGGATGGTGTGCGGCCTTGGTTGCGGCGCGTCGTCTCCAACATGTGCATCGACCGTATCCGCACAGGCCGGCGCACATTGGTGACCGACCAGCCACCCGAAACACCTTTGCCGGCGCGACAGGTTGAGGCGTTGGAAGCAAATGAGCTGGCACAGCGCGTGGATCAGGCATTGCAGACCTTGCCTGATCGCCAGCGACAGGCCCTGACGCTGTTTCATTTCGAAGGCATGAGCCAGCTCGAGGTCGGTGCTGAGATGGGTATCTCCGACGAGGCGGTGGAGTCGCTGTTGGCACGCGCACGGCGCAGTTTGCGAACGGCGCTCGCTACAGACTGGCGGGAACTCATATCGCGCGACGACGGCGTATAACGCAATGCAACTGGAGCCAACCGGATGTGACTCCGGTGAGCGATGGAAACCGAGATAAAGCGAGACGACACACTGGAAGACACGCAGGAAAATGCCATGACGAAGACACAGACCAGCCGGCCACAGATCGAGCGCTTGCAGATGGTGCTTGATGTGCATGGCTCTGATCGCGATCGCTGGCCGGCGGCCGATCGGCTCCAACTTGCGCGGCTGCTGGCAAATGATCTCGAAGCACAACAGCTGCTGGCCGAGGCGAAGGCCTTCGATCGGCTGCTGGACATGGCGCCGTCGCTGCCACAGGAGCGTACAGCCGCGTTGGCACGCAGGATCGTCGCTGCTGCGCAGAGTGAAGGCAGGCCCGCAGACGATGTGAAAGGGCCTGTGGATCACAAGGCGTCGACGGCGGCCGGCGTCACCAAGCCACTGCACCGTCCAATGCCTTCATATGGGAGCTCTGGCTGGAGCAATGGCCGCAATCGCACGGCGGCCGGCTCTGCGGCGCTGTTGGCGGCTTCCTTGTTCATGGGGCTGGTGGCCGGTGCCATGCTGTTGCCTGGGGAGCTGCTGCCAGGCGCTCGCGTGCTTGGCGAAGCGAATGACGAATATCTGCTGCAGCAACTCGTGATGGGCGAGGACGGCAACGATGCGACGGACGAGGATCTGCTATGACCGACAACGGCCACGGTCCGGATACCGGCAGACTCCAGGCGCCGCGCTGGATCTATGCGGTCCTGCTCGCCTCGCTGATGATAAATATGATGTTCGTGGGATTGGTCGCGGGCCGCATGTGGGCGCACAGCGGTTGGCATGAGGAGCACAGCCATCGCCGGGATGGTAAAGGCATCGGCGCATTCCTGCATCAACTGCCAGAAAGCCGCCGTCAGGTCTTGCGTGTGACATTGGAGGCCACGCGCGTGGAGGTCCGGGCGATGCGCGAAGAGGTGCGCCAGTTGCGGCAGCAAGCACGCTCGGTGCTCTCGCATGACCCCTTCGATTCGGCGGCCTTTACGGCAGCGATGGCGCGGGTCAATGCCGCACGCGCCAAGATCGGCGAGCGTGTCGCCAAGGGAATGTCCGACCTTGCCGGACAAATGACTATCGATGAGCGAAAAGCCTTTGCAGCTTATGAGGAGCGGCGCGGCCCGCGTGGCCGGCGCTAGAGCCTGATCGTCTGAGATTGAAACGCCGAGCGTTTCGATCGAGGACGTGAATCAGACTCTCAATCAAAGACTTAGAGCAGGCAACTTTGGCGCGAGTCGGTTCCAAGCAGGTTGAACCTGCTCTGGTCCCGCTGAGCGGCTCGATCAAATCGTGCTGGCAGTTGTGAAGAAGTCGCGCTGGGTTGCACAATCCAAGACGATCATCGCTGACCAATCACCGCTCGGCATCTCATGCTCGATCAATCGATACCCGTCCAGTTCCAACAGGGCGCGGGCGAGGCACATGGGCAGTGACGCGTGTGCCTCCTCGGATCGATCACTCGTGCGGTCGAGTGAAATCGTGAGCGCGAGCTTGTCGCCGCGCGAGCTGGCGGAAAGCTTGATCTCTGCGCCGTCTGCCGCGCGCTCGATGGCACCGGTTAGAATATTCACGAGCGCCTGGCGCAAGGCCCTTCGGTTGGCGACGATCTCGACCTCGTCGTCGAGCATCAGCAAGGTCGAGATGCCCCGCCGGCCCGCATCGGTTGCGACCGCTGACCGAGCACTTTTTGCGATACCATCCAGTTCGAGCACCTCCCGGTCGCACTGAGTTGCCGACCTTGCCATCAGGCTCGTCATCGCCAGCGTGTCTTCCGCCGACTTCAGCAGCTTCTGGCTGCTTTCGCGGATGTGGCTCACATATTCCTCGTATCGAGGATGGCCGAGCGGGCCGAAAAGCTGGTGGCCCATCAGGTCTGAAAATCCCATAACGGCATTGAGTGGCGTGCGCAACTCGTGGCTGACGCGCGCCATCAATTCGCTACGCAGCTCAGCGCTGACCTCAGCTGGCGAGATGGCGGCGTGTAAACGGGCGGTATTGCCGGCGAGGGGAGCAGCAGGCGACTGCGCGCGGGTTGGCGCGGTAAGGGTGGCGCCACTTTCATTGTCGTGATCGGCGCTGGTAAAGCTCGGTTGAGCGCTTGCGGCTTGCACCTGGTTCTGTGGGTAGATGAGAATGCCGCAGGAGACGGCCAACCCGATGATCACGGGAATGGCAATGATGGGATCTTGTCCTATGAGCGGAGCGACGATGGCGAGACTACCGAGATGAGCCGCCGTTGCCACTGCAATCCGGCGCTGGCGGCTGGAGGCAAAGAAACGATCGAGTCCAGCCAGCTTGCGGCCGAAGATCCGCCCGTCATCGTTTGATGCCAGCGCAAAGTCATCCCCTGGGCCGGCGGAGGTTGTCCACGCCATCCCTCATTCTCCAGATCAAATTTATTGAACCGCCCGTGGTGCCGGTTCGCATCGTTGCCCCCAATGCGAATCGGTAGAATCAGTTTGGCTTACGGGTGAGTCGGGTGTCGAGGGAGTTTAAATTGCGGCAGTCAAGTTGAATGCGGTTTATCTATCCTTCGAGCATCCGTGTCACGATCTCGTAGACGTCGCGAGAAATCTGCGGTGTGGTAGCAACCTTGGCCAGCGCCTTCTTGGCTGCGCGCCGTCGCATTGGTTCCAGCGAGCGCCAGCTACGGAACGAGCCGAGAATGCGAGCGGCGATCTGCGGGTTGAAGCGGTCCACGGCCAAAACCTGCTCGGCAACGAACGCATAGCCAGCACCGTCGGGTCGGTTGAATTGCACCGGGTTCATGCTGGCAAAGTTGCCGACCAGCGCCCGAACCTTGTTGGGCGTCGTCATTGCGAACAAGGGGTGATGAACGAGTTTGCCGACGCGCTCTATCGTGATGTCCAGTGGCGAGACCGCCTGAGCCGAAAACCAAGTGTCGATGACGAGGTGGTCGTGATGCCATCGTTCGAAAAATCGCGACAGTGATTCCTCTCGCGCCGATCCTGAGGTTGCAGCCAGCAAGAACAGCGCGTGGGCTTCGTCGGTCATGTTCGACGCCGTTTCGAAGTGGCCTTTGGCCAAGACGATGTCGGCGGGCTCGCCGCGCGCGACAATGAGTGTGAGGACGGCGTTGCGTAGTGCGCGACGGCCAGCGCTTTCCGGATCGGCGGCAAACGGCGCCTTGGTCGTCATTTCCTTATAGATGGCTCGCAACTCGTCATAGAGTGAAGTCGCGATCAGGCGTGATAGCTGCGTGTGCGCCCGGTAGATCAATCCGGGATCGACGCCATGTCCCATCTCGCGGGCGATGTCGGACTGCGTTGGCAGCTTGAGCAGTTCGGCACGGTATGCGGGTTCGAGGCCGGTGTCGCAGATGGTGGCGCCAAGTGCCTTGGCGTAGGCAAGACCACGCGAGGAGCGTTTGCCCTCCTTCAGCGACTTGACGATCTGCAGCATCGTTCGCGTCGCGTAGGTGTTGGCTGCCTGCCAGCGATTGAACAGGTCGCCATCGCGCGCCATCAGGAATTCGAGATCACGGTCGGAAAGGTTGATCGTCAAATTGACCGGAGCAGAGAAGCGTCGGAGCAGCGAGGGCACGGGGTGTGATGTGAGCCCGACGAATTGGAACGACTGCGTGCGCTTGGTCAGGTGGAGTACGCCATCGTCGATGCGCTCGCCGGAATCGAGCACCAGTTCCATGTCCCGGCCGTCGCCGCCGATAAGGCCGATGCGCACGGGAATGTGCAGCGGTTTCTTTTTTGTGTCTCCGGGCGTGGCCGGCAGCACTTGCGTCATTTTCAGCTCGGCGCTTTTGGCGCGCGCGTCGTAGCTGAGCGAGCAGACGAGATGTGGCGTTCCTGCCTGATTGTACCAGACCATGAACTGGCCGAGATCCTGCCCCGTCGCATCTGCAAAACAGGCGATGAAGTCTTCGACCGTTGCCGCGTCACCGTCGTGACGTTCGAAATAAAGGTCCATGCCGAGGCGAAAGCCCTTGGGTCCGAGAATCGTGTGCAGCATGCGAACCAGTTCGGCGCCCTTCTCGTAGACGGTGGCGGTGTAGAAGTTGTTGATCTCGATATAGGAGGATGGCCGCACGGGATGAGCGAGCGGGCCTGAATCCTCTGGAAATTGATGCGTCCGCAGTTGGCGCACATCGGTGATGCGCTGCACGGTTCGCGACCGCTCGTCGCCGGAGAACTCCTGGTCGCGGTAGACCGTCAATCCTTCCTTGAGGCAGAGCTGGAACCAGTCGCGGCAGGTGATGCGGTTGCCGGTCCAGTTGTGGAAGTACTCGTGCGCGACCACGCTTTCGATGGCCTCGAAGATCGCGTCGGTCGCCGTCTCCGCCGATGCCAGGATCAGCCGGTCGTTGAAGATGTTGAGGCCCTTGTTCTCCATCGCGCCCATGTTGAAGTCCGATACGGCGACGATGTTGAAGACGTCGAGATCGTACTCGCGGCCAAAGGCCTTCTCGTCCCACCGCATCGAGCGCTTCAAGGCGTCCATCGCCCAGGCGGCGCGCGCTTCCTTGCCGTGTTCGACGTAGATGCGCAGATCGACGTTTCGGCCGGAAGCCGTTTTGAAGGTCGATGCGATCGACGACAGATCGCCGCCGACCATCGCGAACAGATAGCAGGGCTTGGGGAAGGGGTCGCGCCAAATGGCATAATGGCGATTGCCCTTGGCCAATGTTCCGCGCTCTGCGGGATTGCCGTTTGCCAGCAGTACTGGCGCTTCGGCAATATCGGCCTCGATACGAACCGTATACTTCGAGAGGATGTCGGGGCGGTCCAGGAAATATGTGATACGGCGGAAGCCTTGCGCCTCGCATTGCGTGCAATAGACGCCACGCGAACGATATAGGCCCTGCAGGGCCTTGTTCGAATCGGGATCGATGTAGGTGACGATCTCGAGTTTGAACGGCTTCTTCGGGGGCGCCTTGATGGTGAGCGCCACGTTGGTCAGGTCATAGTCGTGCTTGAGGCGGAGCTCGGAGCCGTCGAGCTTGATCATGTCGAGTTCGAGATGCTCGCCGTCGAGCTTCAACTGGCCGGGCGATTGCACAGCTGGATTGGGGCGCACGTCGAGGCGGGCGCGCACGCGGGTGCGTGATGGGTCGAGCCGTACATCGAGATCGACTTTGTCGATCAGGTAGGCAGACGGCCGGTAATCCTTGAGGCGGATCGTGCGGGGCGTGTCGGTTTTCATTGGCGTACTCAATTATCGGGTGGCAGCCACTCAGGCGGCGCATGCGGACCGGCGACAACGATACCAGCTATTGGAACGAGCCTCCTAGAGCGCTTTTCTATCCGATGGAACAGGTCATGTGCGCTGGTGGATGCCAGCACGCCTGCGCACTTTGACGATTGCCGCTCCTGCCGCATTGAAGGGCTTTTAATCGGCAAAAGATCCCCGCGCCATTCACTTGGCGCGCGTGCGGCGGGGATGGCGCGCCAGCAGCGAGCGCAGCATGTCCATCAGGCGCGAGGCGGGGCCACCGTGGTCGGTGCAGCACTGGTTGGAGATACGTGCGCCCTCGAACAGCAGGAAGACTTCATCGGCCAGCAGCTCTGGATCGCCATAGCCGGCAGCGCGCAACATTTCGACCAGCCGTGTACGTTTACGCTGCTTGTAGCCCTCGATGATGCGCCGCGCCGGGTGGTTCATCTCTCGCAATTCGACCGCGGCATTGGCGATGGCGCAGCCGCGATCCCCACTATTCAAGACGATATCCTCGACGTGTGCGAGCCAGCCGGCGAGTTGTGCCGCAGCATTGCCAGGATGGGCTGCCTCCAGCGCCACCCAACGCTCATCGCCCTCCCGCGCCAATTCCTCCAGATAGGCCGCGACCAGATCGTCCTTTGAGCCGAAGTGGCGGTAGAGCGTCATCTTGTTGGTGGATGCGGCTTCTGCGATTGCGTCGACGCCGACAGCGCGGATGCCGCTCTTGTAAAAGAGCTCTCGCGCCGCGTTGAGAATGCGCTGGCGAGGCGCATGCGCGGAGCGATTCATATCGGTGCGATTGGCGCTTCGACTCATGGTGGGTTGACGGGGCTGTTACCGATCGGTATAGCTGCAAATGTTACTGCTTGGTAACATACGTCGTTGCGGTTCTAATGTCACGTCGTAAGTCACGGTCAGAGCTACGAAGTGCGGCTCGCTGATCGATCTGCAGCCATGCTCTGCAAAGTTGATGAGGCAATCGATGACGCGTCCTTTCAAGTCGCGCCCTTTCAAGCCGCGTTCGCCACTCCGGGCGGCTTCGGCTCTGTCGATCGTGATGCTTACTGTTTGTATGCTGAGCGCAAGCGGCGTTACGCATCGAGCCATGGCCCAGTCCGCGCCCGGCGCGCCGCCGCCGGAAGTGACGATTGCCGAGCCGTTGCGCCGTCTGGTTGCTGAAGAAGCAGAGTTTGTCGGCCGGTTCGAGGCCATCGAGAGCGTGGAAATGCGCGCGCGCGTCTCGGGTTATCTGGAGAAGGTGCATTTCAAGGATGGCCAGCTTGTGGAGAAGGGACAGCTTCTCTTCACCATCGATCGCCGGCCGTTCGAGGCGACGCTGGCCCAGGCCAAGGCCACGCTCGAACAGGCTCAAGCCAATCTGTCGTTCGCCGAGAGCAACCTTGAACGCGGCCAGAGTCTCAAGAAGGGCACTGTCATCTCCGAACAAACGCTCGATCAGCGCGTGCAGGCCGATCGTGTGGCGCGATCCTCGGTGACGGCGCAGGAAGCGTCGTTGCGACAGGCCGATCTCGATCTTGCATTCACCGAATTGCGTGCGCCGATCTCCGGCCGCATCGGCGACCGGCGCGTTTCTATCGGCAATCTTGTGATCGGTGGCGCCTCCGGCACCACGACGCTTCTGGCGACCATCCAATCGATCGATCCCATCCGGTTTCAATTCACCATCGATGAGGGGTCCTATCTGAAGCTTGTCAAGTTGCAGGGAGAAAAAGGACTCGCCAACCCGAATTTGCCGGTCAAGCTGAAGCTGATTGATGAGGCGAGATTTGATCGTTCGGGCCGCGTCGATTTCATCGACAACGCGATCGATAAGAGTTCAGGCGTGATCCGTGTGCGCGCAGAGTTCGCCAACACGGATGGTAGGCTGACGCCCGGAATGTTCGGTCGCGTGCGTCTGGCGCTTGCTGCTCCGGCAGAAGTTTTGCTCGTTCCAGACACGGCGATAGGAACCGAGCAGGTGCGCAAATTCGTGCTGGTGGTGGGCGATAAGGATAAGATCGAGATGCGCTATGTCTCGCTCGGCCCGGTGCACGACGGGCTGCGGGTGGTCTTTGGCCTGAAGCCGAACGATCGCGTGGTCATCAACGGGTTGATGCGCGCGCGTCCTGGCTTGGTGGTGACGCCCAAGCAGGGCGCCATTGCCGAGGCGGCGCCGGTTGCCGGCGCAGCGACGACGAAACCAAATTAAGCACGGGACGCGATCGATGCGGATTTCGCATTTCTTCATCGACAGGCCGATCTTTGCCTCGGTGATCTCGATTGTCTTCATCATCCTTGGCGCGGTCTCCTATTTGCGCTTGCCTGTCGCGCAATATCCCGAAATCGCTCCGCCCACGGTGAACGTAACGGGGCAATATCCCGGCGCCAGTGCTGACGTCGTCGCCGCAACCGTGGTGGCGCCGCTCGAGCAACAGATCAACGGCGTCGAGCGCATGCTCTACGTGACATCGAACTCGACGGGTGACGGCCAGTTCTCGATTTCCGTCACCTTCGAGCTGGGCACCGATCTCGATGTCGCGCAGGTGCAGGTGCAAAATCGTGTCGCTACGGCTCAGCCACGGCTGCCTGCCGACGTGCGCAACATCGGCGTCACGGTTGCAAAGGCGTCGCCCGACTTGATGATGGTGGTGCACCTTTATTCGCCCGACAAGTCGCGCGATACGCTCTTCATCTCCAACTACGCCAACGTCCAGGTCACGGACGTCTTGAGCCGCATCGAGGGCGTGGGCTCGATCACGGTGTTCGGTAGCCGTGACTACGCGATGCGCGTCTGGCTTGATCCCGATCGCCTGCAATCGCTCGACCTGACGGCCAGTGATGTCGTCTCGGGGCTGCAGGGACAGAACCTGCAGGTCGCATCGGGTGTATTGAACCAGCCGCCGGTGCCGTCACCGGGCGCATTCCAGCTATCGGTGCGCACTCTTGGCCGCCTGAAGGAACCCGAGCAGTTCGGCGAAATCGTCGTCAAGCAGACACAGACCGGCGTCGTGCGTCTCAAGGATGTGGCGCGGGTCGAACTGGCGGCGCAGGACTATTCACGCAACTCCTATCTGGACCGTGATCCCGCAATCGGTCTTGGCATCTTCCAACGGCCTGGGTCGAACGCCCTGGCGACCGCCGGTATCATCAAGACGCAGATGGACGAGTTGGCGAAGAGCTTCCCAGATGGCTTGAAATACACCATCATCTACAATCCGACCGAGTTCATCCAGCAGTCGGTGGATGCGGTTCTGAAGACGATCGCGGAAGCCGTGGTGTTGGTTGTTCTGGTGGTGATCGTCTTCCTGCAGACGTGGCGCGCGGCGGTGATTCCGATCCTGGCGATCCCGATCTCCCTCATCGGCACGTTCTTCTTCATGGCGATGTTCGGATTTTCTCTGAACAATCTGTCGCTGTTCGGGTTGGTGCTGGCGATCGGCATCGTGGTCGACGATGCGATCGTCGTCGTCGAGAACGTCGAGCGCAACATTGCCACTGGCCTATCGCCTCGCGAGGCGGCGCGGCAGACAATGGATGAGGTAGGCTCGGCGCTGATTGCGATCTCACTGGTGCTGTGCGCGGTTTTCATTCCCTCGGCCTTCATCACCGGCATATCCGGCCAGTTTTATCGCCAGTTCGCGTTGACGATCACCGGCGCAACCATCATTTCTCTCATCGTCTCGCTGACGTTGTCGCCGGCCATGTGCGCGCTGCTCTTGAAGCCGCATGACAAGTCACACGCGCCACCGCTCTGGCTGCGGCCCATTACCGCCTTCTTCGCTGCCTTCAATTGGAGCTTCACCAAGCTATCGGATGGCTATGGCTGGCTCAGTCGGCGCATCGTGCGATTTGCGGTTCTTATGCTGGCGGTTTACGCAGGCATTCTTGCATTCGGCTTGAACGAATTTCGCAAAACCCCGATTGGCTTCATTCCGCAGCTCGACGTCGGCTACCTGATCGTGGCGACACAGCTGCCGGGTGGCGCCGCCTTGGCGCGAACCGACGCGGTCAATCGCCGGGTAGCCGATATTGCCTTGACCGTTCCAGGCATTGCGCACGCAGTGAATATTGTCGGGTTCTCCGGCGCTACGTTCACCAGTGCACCCAACTCTGGCGCGCTCTTCCTCGTCTTGGATGCGTTCGAGGAGCGCGCCAAAGATCCCAAGCAATCGGCCGACGCCATTCAGTCTGCCTTGATTGCCAAGCTCGCCGTGGTCGAGGAAGCCATGGTCGTCGTCGTCAGGCCGCCTCCGGTGCGCGGCATCGGCACGGCCGGCGGATTCCGCATGATGCTGGAGGATCGTGGCGGCGTCGGCTTCGATGAGATGCAGAAGGCTGTGTATGCGATGATGGGGCGTGCCGCCCAGACGCAGGGCGTGCAGCGTGTGTTCTCGCTCTATGAGACATCGACGCCGCAGATCTATCTCGACATCGACCGCACCAGAGCGGAGCTGCTGGGCGTCCGCGTGCCCGACGTTTTCAGCGCGCTGCAGACCTTCCTGGGTTCCACCTACGTCAACGACTTCAATCTGCTGGGGCGCACATTTCGTGTGACGGCTCAAGCCGATGCGCGGTTTCGCATGGAGCCGCAAGACGTGTTGAAGATCAGGGTGCGCAACCGGAGCGGCGAAACCGTGCCGCTCGGCAGCTTCACGACCATCAGCACCATCGCGGGGCCTTATCGCGTACCGCGCTACAACCTGTATCCTGCTGCCGAGCTCGATGGCGCACCAGCGCCCGGATTCTCGCAAGGCCAGGCCATCCAGATCATGGAAAAGCTTGCCGCCGAAACGCTGCCGCCGGGCGTCGGCTATGAATGGACGACGCTTGCCTTCCAGCAATTGCGGGCAGGCAATACGGCCATCTTCGTGTTTGCATTGGCAGTCGTATTCGTATTCCTGGTTCTGGCCGCGCAGTACGAAAGCCTGACGCTGCCGATTGCGGTGATCCTGATCGTGCCGATGTGTCTCATCGCCTCCATTGTCGGCGTCGTTCTGCGTGGGCAGGACAACAATATTCTCACACAAGTCGGCTTCGTCGTTCTGATCGGATTGGCCGCCAAGAATGCGATTCTTATCGTCGAGTTTGCCAAACAGCTCGAAGATGAGGGACGCGACCGCTTCGCGGCGGCCGTCGAGGCGGCTCGACTGCGACTGCGGCCAATCTTGATGACGTCACTGGCCTTCATATTCGGCGTTGTGCCGCTGGTGTGGGCGACGGGCGCCGGCGCGGAGTTGCGGCAGGCGCTGGGCACCGCGGTGTTCTCCGGCATGATTGGCGTGACGCTGTTCGGGCTGTTGTTCACCCCCATTTTCTACGTCGTCAGCCGCAGGTTCGCACTGGCTGGCGCGGCGCGCAAAGATACGGCAGCATTGGCGAGCGATCCCGTGCCTTGACCCTGCGGAGCCTTTGCCGATGGAGCATGTAAGTCTGGTCCAGGTTGCGCTGCTGCTGGCGGCCGCCGCGGTGGCTGCTCCTTTGGCAAGGTTTTTGCGCATTGGAACGGTGCTGGGCTATCTCGCCGCAGGAGTTGCTCTGGGTCCATACGGCATCGGCCAGGCATTTTCGCTCTATCAGGCGCAGGGCATTCTGCACATCGCGGAATTCGGTGTCGTGCTGCTGCTGTTTCTGATCGGACTCGAGTTGCGGCCCAAGCGTCTTTGGTCAATGCGCTCGTCGATCCTTGGTCTTGGTGGCGCGCAGTTGGCAATTACCGCAGCCGTCATCGCGGGCGTCGGCATGGTATTCGGCGAACCGGCGCGATTGGCATTATTCATCGGCCTTGCCGTGTCGTTGTCGTCTACGGCATTTGCATTGCAGGTTCTGGAAGAAAAGGGCGAGCTGACGACGCGCCACGGCCGCTCGGCGTTCTCGGTGTTGCTGTTTCAGGACCTCGCGGCCATTCCACTGATTGCGCTGGTGCCATTGTTTGCCGCAGATTCGGTGTCGCGCACTGCGATGTCGCCGCTGGCGGCGGTGCAAGGATTGGCGACGATCGGCGCTGTTGTAATCGTCGGACACTTTGCATTGGATCATGCCTTGCGTGCCGTCGCGCGGACGCGCGTCAAGGAAGCCATGACGGCGGCCGCGCTGCTGACGGTTGTCGGCGCTTCCTTCGCCATGCAGCAGGCCGGCCTGTCGGCATCACTGGGCGCCTTCATCGCGGGCGCTCTGCTTGCCGAGTCGTCCTATCGGCATCAGTTGCAGGCGGATATCGAGCCGTTCGAGGGACTACTGCTTGGATTGTTCTTCACCGCTATCGGTATGTCGCTGAAGCTCGATCTGCTGACGGCAAAGCCATTGCTGATCCTGGCGCTAACGTTGGGTCTATTGGCGGTGAAGGCGGTGATCCTTTATGCGCTTGGTCGTGCACAGGGGCTTGACCAGCGGGCGGCGCGGCGATTGTCGCTGGTCGTCTCGCAGGGTGGAGAATTTGCATTCGTATTGCTGACGCAGGGTGTGGGCGCCGGCGTTCTGGGCCAGGAGTTGGCCGATCTCGTCGCTGTCGTGGTCACGCTGTCGATGGCGGCAACGCCGCTATTGCTGCTCTCCGACGAGGTGCTGGCGCCAGCACGGCCGGTGCAGGCTTTGAGCGAGCCGATGCCGGAAAACGACGACCACGTCATCATCGCCGGGTTCGGCCGCGTCGGGCAGATTGCAGCGCGTATCCTGCGTGCCAAGCGCATCCCCTTCACCGCACTCGATCTGGACGCCGAACAGATCGCCTTCGTCGAGAAGTTCGGCTCCAAGGCGTTCTTTGGCGATGCCAGCCGCTTGGAAATCCTGGAAGCCGCCAACGTCGGAAAGGCGCGCGCGCTGTTACTCGCGATCGATGACGTCGAGGCCTCTGTGCGCGCCGCCGAGCTCGTGCGAAAGCATTATCCGGACTTGCGTATTGTTGCGCGCGCCCGCAACCGCAATCATGTTCATCGCCTGATGGACGCAGGAGTTGAAATCATTCACCGCGAGACCTATCAGGCAGCCCTCGATATGACACGCGAGGTATTGCGCGGATTGGGTTACAGCGAACGCGAAATCAAGTTCCTCGTGGAAACCTTCCAGGTACACGATCAGCGCCGACTGATCGATGCCTACAAGCACTATACCGATTTGGAAAAGATGCACGAGCTGGCTCGGTCGGATGCGGCAAACCTCGCCAAGTTGTTCGATGAAGATCAGCGCGAGCAGGTCGAGGTCGAGGCGCAAAAGGCGTAGCGTATAATACGGTCGCCTGCGGCAGGAGATGGTCCGCGCGTTCCTGGGTTGATTGCAAGGAGCAAAGGAAACGCAATGTCGATTGAGCCTGTCAGCGAACCGGGCTTCCGCTTCGACAACAGCTACGCTCGACTACCCGATCGATTCTATGCGCGGGTGCAGCCGGTTCCCGTTGCCGCGCCGGGTCTCGTCAAGATCAACGAGACCGTCGCCGCAGAGCTGGGGCTCGATGCAGTGGCACTTTCGTCTTCGCAGGGTCTCGCAATTCTCGCCGGTAACGTGTTTCCTGCAGGCGCCGAACCACTGGCCATGGCCTATGCGGGCCATCAGTTCGGCGGCTTTTCACCGCAACTGGGAGATGGACGCGCCCTGCTTTTAGGTGAGGTGCGGGGGCGAGATGGCCGGCGCCGCGACATCCATTTGAAGGGGTCGGGGCCGACGCCGTTCTCACGCCGCGGTGACGGCCGCGCGGCACTGGGGCCGGTGTTGCGTGAGTACATCGTCAGCGAGGCGATGGCAGCACTCGGCATCCCGACCACGCGCACCCTTGCCGCAGTCACCACGGGCGAGGCCATCAGGCGCGAGGGCATGCAGCCCGGTGCGGTTCTGGCGCGCGTTGCGCTGTCGCACGTTCGTGTCGGCACATTCCAATATTTCGCGGCTCGCGATGACGTCGAAGGAGTCCGGCTGCTGGCCGATCACGTCCTCGCCCGCCTCTATCCCCATCTCATGGAGGCCGACAATCGCTATCTCGCGTTGCTCAAAGCGGTGATCGAGCGACAGGCTGCTTTGATTGCGTCGTGGCTGCACATCGGTTTCATCCACGGCGTCATGAATACTGACAACATGGCGATATCGGGCGAAACGATCGACTACGGCCCATGTGCATTCATGGACGAGTTTCACCCCGACACCGTTTACAGCTCTATCGACCACCAGGGCCGCTATGCATACGCCAATCAGCCATCGATTGCGCAATGGAACCTGGCGCGTCTGGCCGAAACCATGCTGCCGCTGATCGATAGTGACGAGCAGCGCGCGATCGAGATGGCGACAAAGGCCGTTGAACGCTTCGCTGTACATTTCGTCGCCGCCTATGTCGCCGGGTTGCGGCGCAAGCTCGGGCTGCTGTCATCGCATGACGACGATATGAAGCTCATCAACGATTTGCTCGGCCGCATGTCGGCGAACCGGGCTGATTTCACATTGACGTTCCGCGGTCTTGCCGATGCGGCGATCGACCCGGCCGCGGATGCTAAGGTCGCGCGCCTGTTTGCCGAGCCTGAGGCATTTCACGAATGGGCCGCTATGTGGCGCAGCCGCCTTGCGGCGGAGAGCGGTCACGCATCCGAGCGCCGCGCCAACATGTTGGCAGCCAACCCGCTCTTCATCGCCCGCAATCATCTGGTCGAAGAAGCGATACGTGCGGCGGTCGACATGGGCGATCTGGCGCCATTCGAACAATTGGTCGAGGTGCTGCAACGCCCCTTCGACGACCAGCCCGACCGCGAGCGGTTCACCCGCCCGCCGCGTCCTGACGAAGTCGTGCACGCGACGTTCTGCGGAACCTGACAGATGAGGCGCGCCGGAGCGCGCTCGTATCATTATCGTACGATCCGTCACATTCCACGGCCGGCGCGCAACGGATTTCGCAATTTGAACGATGCCCGCACTACGGCTTGATGATGTAGGATTTGAGCAGCTCGTAGTTCGGGCAGAAGTGCGGTGGGATTACAGCACCCCGCGATAGGGCGGCCAGGAAGTCGAGGCACGACGACGGATTGGAGCAGGTCAAGCAATTCCGACTCGCCGCAGCATAAGCCTCGCCGCAGCATGCGCGGGCAAGGCGGCAGCGATCGACACCGAGGCTATCGATCATATCGGTCAAGTGCCGCGCGCGGCGCTCGACGTGGTCGACCATGGGATGTTCCAACCCCGCCTCCTTTGGCGTCGCTGATCCTGGGTCCGGATCGATTGGGCATCTGCGGTTCAATGGGAGTTTCGGAAGGGACAGGCGCTCGCCCGTCGCCCCTCCGTATCGACACATTATGCAGTAGGCGTATGGCGTAGCCATTGACGCCCGTCAAAGCCACCGGACGCCAACCAAATCAAACCGAATTATCCCAGAAACAGGCGCTGAGGAGGACGCCGGAATGCGGAGCGACGGACAAAAAGAAAATGGTGTTCCGCCGCGCCTCAGACAACCGGTGCGCCATAACCATAGCTGTAGGGCACGGGACCGGAAAACGCGATCACATCGCCGTCGTCCAACGCCACATTCTGATTGACGTTGCCGCCTTCGTAGAGGCCGGGCGTGATGTCGCGGCCATTGCGCAACACAAGGAATATTTCCGGGAGCGGCATTCCAAACATGTGAATGATGTCGCCGACTGTCGCACCGGCTTCGACTTCGACCTTTCGGACGAGGCCATCGACACCACTGTATTTGGCCAGGCTGTTAAAGAACCGCGCCTCGATGCGCAGCACAGTGCCATGCGCGTTGTGGCCGATAAGTTCGTTCGACATCTCGAGCCTCACGGGATTTCGCCATCAATCGAGGTTCATGAACCCTCCGGTGCCGTTCAGCGCGCGACGTTCGCACGACCCGTGCTGGAGGATGCCCGCGCGAGACCCGCGATGCATTACGCGATCATGACACCAACGAGGCGTTACATGCCGCCTGACTGTTACGGCTTGATCAATGTCAGGTCGCGGTGGGGGATGGGGCGCGCGGGAGTTGTACCTTCGGGCAAGACGCGAATTAGAGTGTGCGCGTGGATGGCGCAATCCTTCGTCAAACCGGATCGACGTCGACCGCGACCGAGACGGTGTGGTCGGCACCACCGAGAATGACGCCGGAGATGGGGTTGATGTCATCATAATCGCGACCGTATGAGATCGCGATATGCTCGTCATTCGGGATAATGCCGTTGGTCGGGTCGAAGTCGACCCATCCGGTTTCGGGGGCCCAAACCGAAATCCAGGCGTGCGAAGCATCGGCGCCACGCAATTTCGGATGCCCTGGCGGTGGTTGTGTCAACAGGTAGCCGCTGACATAGCGCGCTGGAAGTTTCAGCGAGCGCAGGCAGGCGAGTGCCAGATGTGAAAAGTCCTGGCATACGCCGCGGCGCATGCGCAGCACCTGCAAGATCGGCGTCGATACGTCGGTGGCAGTGGCGTCGAACTTGAACTGGGCAAAGATGCGGTGGGTGAGATCGAGGGCGCCTTCAAGAATGGGGCGGCCCGGCGTGAACGACTGTGCCGCAAAGTCGAGCGTTTCGAGTGACGTGGGTGTCAGCCGGGAAGGGCTCGTGAACTGGATGACGTCGAGATCGCAGGTGGTTGCCGCGCAACCGGCGAGTGAATCGGCAACTTCCTCCCATGAACTGGACAACGAGGGTTCAGGCAACGGCCTCGCCGCCACGACCATGGTGCTGCGGGCACGCACGCTGAATGTCTTGTGCTCGCGATCAATCTCCAACATCACGACCGGATTGCCAAATGCGTCGATTGAATCATGCCGCATCGTCGGCGCCGGTTCGATCTCGAGTGCATGATGCGCAATCGTTTGATGCTCGATCAACCGCGGCGTCAGATGCAGGCGCTGGTGGGAATGCAGCACCGGCGTTTCGTAGCGGTAGAGCGTCTCGTGGCTGATCTCGTATCGCATCGTCGCCCTCGTCATCAGCGTCTCGGCTCGAAGCGGGCTTGAAGGCGATGCGGACGCTCCTCCAACAGGCTGAAATAGCGCCGCCCGATCGCATCAGACAGATTGGGTAATCCTTCCGTCATGCGTGACATCAGCGCCGCCAGTCCATCGCGATCGCCTTGGGCGATGCTTTCGACATCGGCAAGTCGCACAGCCGTCGACAGTGCCAGGATCTGCCGGCGTTCTTCGGGCAGCACGATGCCGGCGTTGGCTTGCGGCAAGCTCACCAGATGCCGCGAGATGGCCTCCAGCTGGAAGGCGAGGCTACGCGGGTTGGATTCGTCGATCAGCAGCAGATCGAGCACCAGCGGCAGCATTGGATCGAGCCGGTAGCGCGAGCGATAGGTGATGAAGCTGTCGGCGACTTCGAGCAGGAAGCGCAGGCTGCTGGTTTCGTCGGCCTGTCGTGTGCGCCGGCGATCGGCAAACAGCGCCGCAACGGCTTCAGAAAGGTTCTGCGCCCGCGACAATCGCCGTCCCATGTCGAGAAACGACCAGCCGTAGTTGCGGGTCATGTTCTCGTGCATCAAGCCAGCAAATGCGGCCTGCGCTGCCAGTCCTTCCTCGAGTACGTCGAGTGCGGTGCTGGCATGGCTGCGCTTCAACGCTGCACGCCATTCGCTGGTGGGGCGGAAGCGGTCGAGCGTCTGCCAAGCTTCGTGCGAAAGCCGATCGCGCGTCAGGGTAGCAACACGGTGCAATCCGTCGAGCGTGCGGCTCAATGCGCGATTGGCGCTGGTGCCGCGCATCATCTCGCCGATCAGGGCCTCGATAGCAGGCGCCAGCGGCTCGCCATGATGGGGAGGTGTCGCATTGGGCTTATCGGTCAACAACACTTCAAGGCAGCGGCGTGCTGCGATCTGGCCCTCGACGGGCAGCCCATCCTCCTGTTGGCGCTGAATGGCGCTGCGCAACACGCGCATGCTCCAGTCGGCGCGCTCGCTATAGCGGCCGAGCCAGTAGAGGTCGTCGGCGGCACGGCTTTGAGTGACGCGCTGCGAGCGCTCGACGTGGGCCGCCTCCACGGTCGGACGCCATAGGCTGGTGTGGTGGGGCATGCTGCCGTCGGCGGCGATCCAAACGTCGCGAGTCCGGCCTTCAGGCGCGCTGAGACCGAGTGCGTTCGAGGGATCAATGGTCATGGCGAGCCCGCCGGGCATCACCGTGAAGCCATTGAGACCGCGTGTCACGAACAGCCGGACGGCAAACGGCGCCGGCTGTAGTCGTCCATCGTTGAAGGACGGCGTCGTTCCGAACCCGAGCTTGTGCTCGGCGACGAGGCGTTCTCCATGCAACTCGCTTTCGCGCAGCAGCAGCTCGCGTGCGCCTGCCTCGAGTGAAGCCGGACTGCGGCCAAGATCGGCGCGCCCGGGCCGTCCCGCACCTTCCTGGGTCTTTCTTATGACGATCTTATCGGGAGAGGCGAGCGCTTGCGCGCGTGCGTGCGCATCGCCCAGCCACAAGCGTGGCGTATCGGCAAGCATCAGTTCCTCGCCAAGAAGATGGCGGGCGAGCTTCGGCAGATAGGCGCCAAGCCCGCGGTTCTGGACCACGGCGGCCCCGATGCTGTTGACAACCAAGTCAGGTGTCTGCCGCACGACCTGCATGAGGCCGACAGGTCCGCCAAAGCCGGTTGGGTCGAGTTCGATGGGATCGCAGGTGCGTCCCTCGACGCAGCGGACAATGACGTCGATCTCCTTCAATCCCTCGAGCGTCTTCAGATAAATGCGATCCCCGGCCGTGCGCAGGTCGTTGCCCTCGACCAGCAGATAGCCGAGATAGCGCGCCAGGTAAGCGTGGCTGAAGTAGTCCTCATGGTGCGGTCCGGGCGTCAGCAGCGCCACGCGCGGTGCGCTGCGATTGCTGCGGCGGGCGATGTTGTTCTGCATGTCCTGGAAGAAGGCGGCGACGCGGCGGGCGTTGAGCGCCTTGAAGATGTCGCCGGCGATGTGGGTGTGGGCAACGCGGTTGGCCAGAGCGGAGCCGACGCCGGCAGGCGTTTCGGTGTGGCTATCGATGACACGCCACATGCCGTCATGACCGCGCGCCAAATCGGCGGCGTAGAATTGCAGATGTCCACCGGGCGGCGCAGCGCCGAGGCTGGCGCGCATGAATGCGGGATCGGCGAACACAAGTGTGGGAGGAATGATGCCGCGGCGCATCAGCGATTGCGCGCCATAAATATCAGCGAGGATGGCGTCGAACAGGCGCGCGCGCTGCTGCAGCGCGGTCTCCAGCCAGCGCCATTCATCTACCGAAATGATCAGAGGCGCCAGATCTACGGTCCAGCGCTGACGTTGCGCGGTGGGGTCGGCGAAGATGTCGTAGGCGATACCGATCTGGTTGACGCGCTTGTCGAGTGCTTCGGCGCGCGCGCGGCGCTCTTCGGGCAGGATCGACTCGAGCTCGTGCAGCAACCCGCGCCAGTGCGGGCGCACGACACCCTGGGCGTCGATCATCTCGTCATGGCCGCTGGGAATGGGGTCGGCGTAGCCGGCAGCGAGATCACGACCGGTCAATGTTTGCGTCCCGGCAAGATTGTTCATTCTCTCCATTCCCGAAGTTGCCGGAAGGCGCGGACTTGGCCGCAGCCGCAAGGCTACCTTAACAGGGCCTCGATTCGCTCGCCACAGGCCCTCATCGGTGATGGAAAACGTGGCCCCGTTTACGGTTCGGGCGGCTGCGGGGTGCGTGCCAGCTGCCAGGCAGCCAGTGCGCAGGCCGAGCCGAGCGCCCATCCAGCCAATACGTCGCTCGGCCAATGCGCGCCCAGATAGATGCGGGTAAAACCGATCGTGAACGCGATGAATATGCCCACCGACATCGCAATCAGCCCCGCTTGGCGATTGGCGAATTCACGGGCGGCGATGGCGGCAAGGAGCAAATACAACACAGCGCCCAGCATGGCGTGGCTGCTGGGAAAGCTCGAGGTCTCCACTGCGACCGAGTAGGAGAGAAAATCGGGCCGCTCGCGGTCGAACATGCCCTTCAGCGCCCAGTTCAGCATGAATGCCGCCACCACCGACACCACCAGCAGCACGGCAGGTCCCTGGCGATTTGTCATTACGAGCAGCGTGGCGGCCGTCAGCATCACCAGCACGACGATGACATTGGAGCCGAGCGCACTGATGTCACGCATCGCATTCTCGAGCCAATCGGGGCCTATCGGGTCGGACGGGTAGATTTCGTCATGCAATGATTGCAGCAATGCGGTGTCGAGCCCTGCGAGGCCGCCCTGCGACAGCAGTCCAGCTGCAAGCCAGGTCAGCAGCATGGCCGTTGCCGCCAGCGTTGCCAGCAGCAGTCCGCGCCGCGCCAGCTCACTGCCGGGCAATTCAGCGGTGTCGACAAAGTCGTTTTGCTCGGTTTCGTTTGCAGCCAATGGTGTCGTGTTCCTGTCGTTGCCCGGCATGGGCGCTCTGACGGATCTGGCAATTCCTGTATAGGGCTGGTGCAGGCACCATAGCACCAACCGGCGGCAATGGCGCGCACACTGATAGGTCGCGGTGGTGGCCGGCTGCGTTTATGCAACCAGCCGAGATAATGTGCTAATCCATTGGTCTGGAGAGGGTATCGTTCAGTGGCGCGTTGGGTCACGAGAATTTTCCTGATTGTGGTTGTTTTGCTGCCGGCAGCGACCTTTGCCGCCTCGAAGGAGACAGCGCGCACTCCCTTGCCCGCTCGTGCGCCGTCGCCTCAGTTCGAGCTGCGGATCGGGGAGGCGATCTTTGCCGCGCCGTGGCTGCCTGCACCCGACGTTTCGGATGGCGCAGACGGTCTCGGGCCCCTGTTCAGTGCGACCAGCTGTCGCGGCTGTCACGTCGATGTCGAGTTGAGCGCAACCATGCCGGCGCGAGGCCGGGACGATGTGTCGTTGCGCCATGTCGTCCGTCTTGGTGATCGATCGACTGGCGCGCCCGATCCGCACTACGGACGCCAGATTCAGGAGCGCGCCATTGCCGGGCACGCACCCGAGGCAACGGTTGCGATCAGGTGGGAGGTCGTTTTGCTGGCGTTCAGCGGAGGGCGGACGCTTGCTGCGCGGCGACCGTCTGTGGAGGTGGCGAATTTGGCTTATGGCCCGCTTGCTCTATCGACAGGCACCGCATTGCGACGGCCGCCGCCCCTGCTCGGGGTGGGTGTGATCGAGGCCATACCCGATCGCGCGATCCTCGCGGGCGCCGATCCTGATGATCGCGATGGCGACGGCATCTCCGGGCGAGTCATCCTGGTTGACCAAGGCAACAGCGGCACCCAACGTGTCGGCCGCTTCGGTTGGCGGTCGCGCGTCGCCACACTTGCGCAGCAAGCCGCCGACGCATTCCATCTCGACATGGGGCTGTCCTCGCCGACGGCGCCGGGTGGTGCTGGTGATTGCACGTTGCACCAACGAGACTGCTTCGCAGCGCCCGACGGTGCCTCGGCCGCCAAGGGTGGCTATGAAGTCAGCGCCCGCGAGATCGAGCTTGTTGCCGCCTATCTTGCCGGTTTGCCGCCGCCCGCAACGACCCAGTCGCTTGAGCGTATTGCGGTGGGTGAAAAACAATTGGCGGCACTGGGTTGTGCTGCCTGCCATCGGCCCAGCTTCGAGACGATGCCACAAGGCGCCAGGCTTTATTCAGATCTGCTGGTACACGACATGGGGGAGGAACTGGCGGATGCCGCCTCCGATACCGTGGGGGTGACGGCGCGTGAGTGGCGCACGGCTCCGCTCTGGGGCTTGTCGGCGCGGCTTGGCGAAATCGGGCGCGGGCAAATCGATGGCCTGTTGCACGACGGGCGGGCGCAGAACATCGCTGCGGCCATTGCCTGGCACGCTGGTGAGGCCAGTTCGGCTCGGGATCGCTTCTTTGCGCTCAATGCGACAGAACAATTAGCGCTCGTTGAGTTCATGAGTGGACTTTAGGACAAAGTGCACATGGAGACTTGTCGTCGCTCGCCTTCTTTCCGGCTCAATGGTCCTGTCGAAGGCCGGGGCGTTCGGCACCATCCGCGCCGTCATCGCACCCTTAGTACACGGCGATAAGATGCTTGCGCCCCGCGCGCCTTCGCGACACCTTCGCCGCCGTCGATTTTCAGCCATTTCGGGGAGCCCGAGCCCATGCCGATCTCGTTGTCGCGCCGCTATGTCCTGCGCGGCGCCGCCGCATCATCCGCATTGCCCGCACTGAGTGCTTTTGGCGTCCCCGCGAGCGCCAAGGACGCTGCCGATGCCGCGGCGGCAAGCCTGGCGCAAGGACTCAACGTTCGCTTCTCCGATCCGCAGCCGTTCTCCTTCGATCGCCTCAGGGCCATGGCGCGTGACATCGCTGCAGGGTCCTATGTGCCCGGCCGATCGGCCCATAGCGCAATCCTCGATGAGATCGATTACGATCCTTATCAGAAGATCCGCTTCCGCAAGACCGCCACGCTGCCGCTCGGCGGCGCGCCGGTTCAGCTCTTCCACCTGGGGAAGTTTTTCCAGGACCCGGTGCGCATCCACATCGTCGATGGTGGCAACGCGCGCGAGATTTTCTACGACACCGGCCTGTTCGACATGCCCGACGATCACCCGGCCCGCAAGCTGCCGCCGAATGCCGGATTCGCTGGGTTCCGCATCATGGCGCCGGATTTGGAGACCGATTGGATTTCCTTCCTGGGAGCCTCATATTTCCGCACGTCCGGTCCCTATAACCAGTATGGCTTGTCGGCACGCGGGCTTGCTATCGACACTGGCCTTGCCACACCCGAAGAGTTTCCCAGGTTCAGCCGCTTCTGGTTACAGCCCGCGGCCGGCCAGGCGCTCACCGTCTATGCGCTCCTCGAAGGCCCCAGTGTCGCGGGCGCTTACAAGATCGAAACGCAGCGCACCACCGACGAGCGCGATATCCATCGCACCATTCAAGACATCACTCTCGAGCTCTTCGCCCGCAAGGATATCCAGCGGCTCGGCATTGCGCCGTTCTCCAGCATGTTCTGGTATGGTGAGGGCAGCCGCAAGCAAGCTGCGGACTGGCGGCCTGAGGTGCACGATTCCGATGGGCTTTCCATTCAAACCGGATCGGGCGAGCGCCTGTGGCGGCCGCTCAACAACCCGCCGCGGGTCATGACGAACACGTTCATCGATCGCGATATCAAGGGCTTCGGATTGCTCCAGCGCGACCGGGATTTTGTCAGTTACCTCGACGACGGTGTGTTCTACGAGCGCCGCGCCTCGGTGTGGGTGGAGCCGCGCCAGGGTTGGGGAGAGGGCGCCGTGCATCTGCTCGAAATCCCGACGGACGACGAGATTCACGACAATATCGCCGCATACTGGAATCCGGCCCGTGGATTGAAGGCGGGCGACAGTGGCACTTGGAGCTATCGCCTGCTCTGGCTCGACGACATCGAGTTCCCGATGTCGCTGGCGCGCGCCACGGCGTCGTTTTCTGGGATGGGCGGACGGCCGGGTCAGAAGCGCCCGGAAGGTGTGCGCAAGTTCGTCATCGACTTCCAGGGGCCGGTCTTGAAGGGGCTCGGACGCAATGACGGCGTCGAGCTGGTGGTGACATCCTCGCGCGGCACCGTATCCAATGCCTATGCGCATCCCGTCGTCGATCAGCGCGAGCGCTGGCGGGCGTTGTTCGATATCGCCGCCGATGGTAACGAGCCGGTCGACCTGCGCGCGTTTCTCCGGCACAGCAACACCGCACTCACCGAGACGTGGCTGGCGCAGTTCTTTCCGGGCTCATGAGCAACGGCAGTTGAGATATGCGCGGGCACACCAGCACGCGGCTCAGGGCCTCGGTCAGTTCCTCCAGAGTGTCGGTCGGCACGAAAATGCCCCCCGTGGTTTCGGCGAGGCAGGCAGCGCGAAATCGTGGAATGGTGCCGATGCGAAAGCTGATGACGTGCACCTTGAGGCCGGCAGCGGTCGCCGCCAGCCGCCGTCCGGTCTCACACGGGTCGCCGCCGCAATTCTCGTCGCCGTCGGTAATGAGCACGATGGCCGCCTTGCGCGCCTTGTAGTCGAGTACGTCGGCAGCACCCTCGACTGCTGCCGTCAGCGGCGTTTCCCCGCCGGTCGGCATGCGCTCGATCTCGGCCAGGATGGGGGCTGCGGCATCGGGTTGGGGAGGGACCTTGAGCTCGATGTTGGCGCAGCGCGAGGCGCGGCCGGGCCCATAGGTGACGAGCCCCAGATTGCGTACCTTCGCGGCTGCGGGTACCACGGCACGCGCCGCCGCTCGCGCCAGGGACATGCGTGTTTCTCCGCTGTAGGCAAGGCGCTGCATGGAGCCGGATGCATCGAACACCACAATGGCGTCCTCGGTGCAACCATCGGGTATTTCGTCCCCATGAGCCACGGCGATGCCAAGGCCGAGGCCGAGCGTCATGGCCAGCAGCATCGTGCCGGCACGCCGAGCCTCGATGCCAATCCTGATCGGCCCTGGGGATGACATCATTCGCTTTTCATCCTGGCGAAACGGACTTTGGCGCCTATGTTGGATCGAGGGGCAGGGCATGGCAACGCCGAAGAGGACGCGATGAGCACTTACCCGGCCGATGATCCAATCTTCGGCGACGCCCAGTCGTGCGATGCCGTCGATCAGGTGATCGTGCCGCGCGCACGCGATCTTGGCGGCTTCGAAGTGCGGCGCGCGCTGCCTGCCGTCGGGCGGCAAATGGTCGGCCCGTTCATTTTCTTCGATCAGATGGGACCGGCCGAATTCCTGCTCGGCACTGGCATCGATGTGAGGCCGCATCCCCATATCGGCCTTGCGACCGTCACCTACCTGTTCGAAGGTGAGATCATGCACCGTGACAGCCTCGGCAACGTGCAGCCAATCCGCGCGGGCGAACTCAACTTGATGACGGCCGGCCGCGGCATCGTGCATTCGGAGCGCACGCCGCCACACGAGCGCGAGAAGACATCACGGATGTTCGGCATCCAGGCCTGGGCAGCGTTGCCTTCGAGCCATGAGGAAGCCGCGCCCACATTCGTTCACCATGCGCGAGAGGCACTGCCGCGCATCACTGGCGATGGCAAGCGTGTCAGCGTTATCCTGGGTTCGCTTTATGGCGCCGCCTCGCCCGCCGCATATCCCCATCCCGCGTTTTGCGCCGAAGCGGTGTTGGCGCCTTGTGCGGTGCTGCCGCTCGATGCCGACTATGATGAGCGGGCGGTCTATGTTGTCTCGGGTGAGATCGACATTGCCGGCGTGAGCTTTACGGCCGGGCGGCTGTTGGTATTCCGTCCCGGCGACCGCATCTCGATCCTCGCCATCTCCCAGGCGCGGCTGATGCTGCTCGGAGGCGAGCCGATGGACGGCCCGCGCCATGTGTGGTGGAACTTCGTCGCCTCCTCCGAGGAGAGGATTCGCGCCGCAAAGGAGGATTGGAAACAACGCCGCTTCGCGCTGGTGCCGGGCGACGAGACCGAGTTCATTCCGCTGCCATCATAGTCACCGAGATGGCCACCGCACCCGGGTCGCCACGTTGTGCGGGGGTGACGCTCTCACGCTGCGCGGTGATGATAGGGCACGGTCGGCAATCCGCGCAGGATCCAGCCCGGTCCCGCGCCCGGGCCGCCCGTCATCCCCTCGACCACGTTGACCACGCCGGTGAAGCCGTTGCTCTGCAGAAACCGCTGCACGAAGGCAGAGCGGTTTCCTGATGCGCAAACGAGGCCGACCGGACGGGACTTGTCGCCACCGAGCAGGTCGAGCACATGCTCGGCGAACTCGGGTCCAGCAGCCGTGAGCGTAACGGCGCCCTTGGCGATCCCCGTGCGCATCCACTCGCTCGGCGTACGGATATCGATCAGGACGAGACCCATGTCCTGCATCAGCTGAAGCGCTTCTTGGGGGTGGGCCCGTTCCGGGATCTCATTGGGGTGCAGGGTCATGGGGTGCGGCCTTTTGCTCTGATCGACATTAAGCGGCGAGGCCAACTTGATGCAGCCTGCGCCGGCCATTTCCGGGACTTAAAGCCCAGTTTCTGGCTTGCATGCTACTTGATATGGATCAACTTTGGCTTACCTGCACCGCGACGCAAAGTCCTGCCCCCGGAGCATTTCTGCCATTTAGGCAAAAGGCGTCGGGATTATGCTTGTGCAGGTCCTGACGCGGCGCGCGCGGCCACCCGCTACAACCGTCAGCCGACAGCAACGGGCTGGCTTGGTCCCGTCTCGACAGGCAGTCCGTTGTCCTTGCCCCATTCCGCCCAGCTGCCATCGTAGACGGCGGCGTTGGTTTGGCCGATGACGGCAAGTCCGAGCGACAATATCGCCGCGGTTACTCCCGATCCGCAGGTCGTCACCACATTATGGTGCGGATCGATTCCCGCATCAGCGAATATTTTTCCGATTTCACTCGCATTCTTGAAGGTGCCATCGGCGTTGAGCAGCCACTCATAGTGGACATTGCGTGAGCCAGGGATGTGCCCGCCACGCAGGCCCTCGCGCGGTTCGGGTTCGGTGCCGGCAAAACGGCCGGGCGATCGCGCATCGACGATCTGCTCCGTCGGGTTGCGCAACAGCGCTCGCATGTCGTCGATATCGCGGATGAGGTCGGCGTTGAGGCGAGGCGTGTAATGGCGTTCGGATCGGCGCGGCGGCGGGCCGTCGTCAAGCGGGCGATTCTCCGATTTCCATTTGCGCAAACCGCCATTCAGCACCGCCACATCCTCGTGGCCCATCACCCGGAAGGTCCACCAGGCGCGTGCGGCCGAATACAAGCCGTCGACGTCATAGACCACCACGCGCATACCGTCGCCAACACCCATCTTCTTCATTCGGCTGGCGAATTTGACGGTCGACGGCAACATGTGCGGCAGCTCTGATTTTTCGTCCACCAGATCGTCGATATCGAAGAACAGCGCGCCGGGGATATGGCTTTCGGCATATTCCGCTTTGGGGTCGCGGTTGATTGTCGGCAGGTGCCAGGATGCATCGAACACAACCAGATCGGGCGCATCCAAATGCCGTGCGAGCCATTCGGTTTCGACGATCCAATTCTTGGCGGAGAGGGGCACGTGCGGTCCTCCAGTGTCATTGTTGGGCGCTGGCGCAAGCAGCACCTCTTGGGGTCACGCGGCGCTGTGGCGCTGCACTTTGTAACGGCGCCAATCTGGCGCATTCGCTGCACTTCTCCAGACGCCTTTAGTTGGCTTTTCGGTTTTTTAAGCGTCGGAAAAGGCGGACGGAAGGTTGCTGGATCGGGCCTTCAGCCAGTCTGGCACCGGTAGCCCCTTGCTCTCCAGAAATTCCCGGTTGAACAGCTTGGACTGATACCGGTAGCCGAGATCGCAGAGGATTGTCACGATGGTGTGACCAGGCCCCAATTCCTTGGCCAGTTGGATGGCGCCGGCAACATTGACGCCCGAGGATGCACCCAGGCAAAAGCCTTCATCCGCCAAGAGCGCAAAGACCGTTTCAACAGCCTCGCGATCCTCGATTCTATAAGCGCGGTCGACGGTGACATCCTGCAGGTTTGCAGTGATGCGCCCCTGGCCAATTCCCTCGGTGATCGAGGAGCCCTGCGCCTCGAGCTTGCCGGTGGTGTAATAGCTGTAGAGCGCGGCGCCGGGTGGGTCCGCCAAGGCAATGATAATGTCGCGATTCTTGGCTTTGAGCCCGATCGAAACGCCGCCCAGCGTGCCGCCCGATCCAACCGCGGCGATGAAGGCGTCGACCTTTCCGTCCGTGTCGGCCCAGATCTCCTCGGCCGTCGTTTCGATATGCGCCTGGCGGTTGGCGACGTTGTCGAACTGGTTGGCCCAGATCGCGCCATTGGGCAATTTTGCAGCCAGCATCTGCGCCAAGCGGGCCGAGTATTTCACGTAGTTGTTGGGGTT
>CAZLHQ010000015.1:0-34685 GCA_964559355.1 uncultured Hyphomicrobiaceae bacterium | reverse complement strand
CTTCTGCCGGAGAACAAGCGCAAGAAGACCATCAGCGTCAAGGAGATCGAGGCGACGATCGCCACCATGGCGCGCATCCCGCCGAAGACGGTTTCAGCCGACGACGAGAAGGTGCTGGCCGGCCTGGAGGTCGAGCTGCAGCGGGTCGTCTACGGTCAGGACACGGCGATCACCGCGCTGACCGCGGCGATCAAGCTGGCGCGCGCCGGCCTGCGCGAGCCGGAAAAGCCGATCGGCTGCTACCTGTTCTCCGGCCCGACCGGCGTCGGCAAGACCGAAGTGGCAAAGCAGCTCGCCAGTCTGATGGGCGTCGAACTGCTGCGCTTCGACATGTCGGAATACATGGAAAAGCACACGGTATCGCGTCTGATCGGCGCGCCGCCGGGCTATGTCGGCTTCGATCAGGGCGGCCTTTTGACCGACGGTATCGACCAGCATCCCCATTCCGTGCTGCTGCTGGACGAGATCGAGAAGGCGCATCCCGATCTGTTCAACATCCTGTTGCAGGTCATGGACCATGGCAAGCTGACCGATCACAACGGCAAGCAAGTCGACTTCCGCAACGTCATTTTGATCATGACGACGAACGCGGGCGCCTCCGACATGGCCAAGCCGCCGATGGGCTTCAACCGCGCCAAGCGCGAGGGCGAAGACACCGAAGCGGTCAACCGGATGTTCACGCCCGAGTTCCGCAACCGCCTCGATGCCGTCATCCCGTTCGAAGGACTGGCACCCGAGATCATCGCCAAGGTCGTGGAGAAGTTCATCTTCCAGCTCGAGGCTCAGCTTGCCGATCGTGGCGTCACGATCGAGCTTTCCGAGGCTGCCGCAAAGTGGATCGGTGAGAAGGGCTACGACGAAAAGTTTGGTGCGCGTCCGCTGGCGCGCGTCATTCAGGAGCACATCAAGCGGCCGCTCGCCGACGAGTTGCTGTTCGGCAAGCTCGAAAGCGGCGGCATCGTGCGCGTGCTGGTGGAGGGCGAAGGCGAGGACAGCAAGCTCGCCTTCGAGTATCTGCCGCTTGATCCGGCCAAGAAGCCCAAGGCGACCGATCGCGACGACGATGAGGACGAGGCCGAGGAACCGCAGGAAGCGCTGGTGGGGGCTGCACCGCGCAAGGCGTTGCCTGGGCCCAAGGAGAAAAAGGAAAAGAGCGCGCCAGCGCGCGGCAGCTCATCCAGTGTGCCGAGTGTTCCGCGGCCCAAGAAGGGCGAGTGACGCCCGGTTCTCATGGTGCCGGTTTCATGATGCAGGGGCTGATAGTGCCGCGGCATCGTCGTCCTTGGGCCTTGTGAAGCAAGCGCGCCGCGCGGACGTTTAACATTTGATCGTTGGGGGGCTGCCAGTCGATGTGCTGGCGGCCCCTTGCGCGTTTCGGCGCCAATTCAGTTTTATCGGCGATGTCAGTTTCAGACGGAACAGCGAGACGAGACGGGGGCGAATAGGCACGACCTTCCAACACGTCGCAGCCGCGTCCAACCGCACTGCGGCGCATTTGAAAGAAGGAGATATTGCCATGTGTACTGCCTGCGCTGCACTCCCCGCAGCCATCGATCACGATCGCCTCTCGCAATTCGAACAGCGTCTGATTGGAGCTTTCAACGATGGTGCCATGATGCTGATGACCTCGATTGGCCATCGCACCGGTCTTTTCGACGTCATGGCGAAACTTCCGCCGGCCACATCCGCTGAGATTGCGCAGCGTGCCAATCTCAACGAGCGTTATGTGCGAGAATGGCTCGGCGCCATGGTTTGCGCGCGTCTCGTCGAGCACAATGGCACGCGCGGCACCTACGCGCTGCCCGCGGTGCACGCCGCCCGGCTGACCCGTGCCGGCGACGTCAACATGGCGGTCGTGGCGCAATTCTTCTCGGTGCTTGGCGGCGTCGAGAACGACATCGTCAATTGTTTCCAGAACGGTGGCGGTGTGCCCTATGAGCGGTATGGACGCTTCCACGAGGTGATGGCGGAGGAGTCGGGCCAGACTGTGCTGCCCGCACTCGAGACCGCGATTCTGCCGCTCGTGCCAGGACTGGTCGAACGTCTCACGGCAGGACTATCGATGCTCGATCTGGGCTGTGGGCGAGGGCGCGCGCTTTTGCGGATGGCGGAATTGTTTCCCGCAAGCCGCTTTGTCGGCCTCGATCTCTCGCGCGAGGCGATCGGTTGGGCGAGTGCGGAGGCCAACAAGCGGGGCTTGACCAACGTCGCGTTCGAGGTCCGTGATCTATCCGACTTCGATCGGACCGCGCCCGAGGGTCGCTTCGACGCGGTCACGACGTTCGATGCCATCCATGATCAGCCAAAGCCCGCCAACATGCTGAAGGGCATTCGTCGAACCCTGCGGCAAGGCGGCGTCTATGTCGCCCAGGACATCAAGGGATCGAGCCGTCACGATCGCAATCTGGACAATCCTCTGGCTACGTTCTTCTACACCATCTCTTGCATGCACTGCATGACGGTGTCGCTGGCGCAAGGCGGTGACGGACTTGGTGCGATGTGGGGTCGGGAGCTCGCAGAAGAGATGTTCCGCGAGGCTGGCTTCAGCACGGTTGAGGTGCACGAGTTGGAGCACGATATCCAGAACTACTATTACGTGTGCCGGCCTTGATGACTTTGGGGGAGGGGCTCATTCACCCTCCCCCTCATGTTGGCAGCTTCCACCTTCAGACGTGCTTGCGCCACCAGCACCAGACGTGCCTTAGATGATGCGCGGTGGGGGCGATGGCGCCGGCACGCTGAAGCACCGCGTATTGTCCATTGCGCCATTGCGCTTGACGATCAGGATGGTCCCGCGTTGCTGCCTGAAGACGATTACGAGCTGCCCGGCTCTTCCGGCAGTCAGCACGCTTGGCAAGGGGCCACTCATGGCGTGGCTTTCCGGCGCGGCTTGGCGGTGGCGCTGACGGTGCCGGGCATCATCCTGTTCGGCTCCTCGGCGGGCTTTGGCGCTTTGGCCCGTGATGCGGGCTTCTCGATCGCCAATGCCCTCTTCATGATGGGCATCTTCTTTGCGCTGCCGGCGCAAGTTCTGATGCTCGACCAGATGGCGCGGGGAGCCTCTTTGGCGGCGGCGGCGCTGGCGGTGACGCTGACAGGACTGCGGCTCATGCCGATGAGCGTCGCACTGATGCCGCTGCTGCGTGCGCCGGGCGTCAGCAGGCTGCATTACATGCTGGCTGGGCATTTCATCGCTGTCACCGCCTGGATGGAAGGATGGCGGCGGTTGCCGGATGTGCCGGCTTCCTTGCGCATGAGCCATTTTCTCGGCATCGGCACCGGTTTGCTTATGGCCACGCTCGCGGGCACTGCGGCGGGGTTCGAGATTGCCGGCAAGGTGCCGGCTATCATCGCCGCGGTGCTGCTGTTTCTGACGCCGATCTACTTTCTGTTGTCGCTGATCGCCTCCTCCGTCAAACACGCCGAGAAGCTGGCGATCATTGCCGGCGCCTTGCTCGGGCCGCCGCTGTTTGTGCTGGCGCCGGGCTTTGACCTGCTGCTCGCCGGTATCATTGGCGGCACACTGGCGCACGTCGCGGCAAAATGGAGGGCGCCGGCATGAACAGCCTGCAGGCGGGCCTTACGACGACGGCAATCCTGTTCGCGATCTCGCTGCTGGCGCACGAGCCGTGGCGCTGGGTGGGCTTATTTCTCGGCCGCAACCTCGATTTGGAAAGCGAGGTGTTTGGCTGGGTGCGCGCCGTCACCACATCGCTCGTGGCCGCTCTGGTGATGCGGCTGGTGCTGTTTCCGGCCGGAGCGCTCGCAGGCGTCCCGCAATCGGTGCGCGTGGGAGCGATGGCGGCAGGATTGGCCGTGTTCTTTGTCAGCCGGCGCAGCATGGCCGCAGGAGTTCTCGTTGCCGCTATCGTGCTGGCCGCCGGTCAACTCGCTATTGGATGATGACGGGCGTCTTGTGGCGGAATGTGCCGTTGCGCACCTCGTCAGCAATGACGTGGCCGACATTGGCGCAGCCGCGGCCGCTCTCGTGCTCGGCCAGTTCATGGCGGGATGACGTCGCATAGCGCCTCCTGAGCCTTGAGCACGGCGCGCTTGCGACGAAACAAGAGTGAAGATGCAACCTGATGTTTCGTCTTGCCGCGAATCGAAATTACAGCGATCTCTACGTGTATCGCTGAAGCAGCATCGTAACGCGTCAGGGCTGTTCCCTCGCTCTCCCCCCCGAGAGCGTCAGCGACGCACAGAGCAGATCCCCCACGTCCCCTGCTCTGTCACCATGGCTGAAGCCACTGAGCTTCGGCCCGGAAAGGAGTGACCATCCCGGTCACTCCTTTCTCGTTTGCCGCACCGAGGTGGGACCATGATCGGTCGAGCATTGCTGATCACGGCAGCGATTGTCGTCCTGTCGGCGTTCATCTATACGCCCGGCATCGGCTACGGCGGATGGCTGATGCTCACTATTCCGGGCGCGCCGATAATCTTTCTGGTCGTCAGGCTCGCACTGCGCATTGCCGGCGGACGGCCGTCTTGACCGTCGCGTTGACCGTCGCGACGTCACTCGTTCAGATAATCACAGGCGTCTTGTGGCGGAATGTGCCGTTGCGCACCTCGTCAGCAAGGAAGCGGGCGACATCGGCGCGCGCGATTGTCTTGAACTCCCAATCGCGCGGATCGGCAAGCGCGCGATAGCGGCCGGTAACGGGACTCGACACGAGAACGCCCGGCCGCGCGATGGTCCAATCGAGATTGGAATCCTTGATCATGCGCTCCTGCACGTCCTTGTCGTCATAGATGCGCTTCAGCATCAGCGGGAACATCAGGCCGTCGTAAACGAAGCCGAAGTGCCCTCGGCTATCGCCAGCGCCAATGCCGGTGACGCTTATGAGGCGCGTAGGCCCATGCTCGCGCATGAGATCGACGAGGATGCGGGTGGCGCGCGAGAACAGCGAGGTGCCGCGCGTCAGGGTCTCGAAACTCATGGCGACACCGAGCGTCTGCACGACGGCGTCGATGCCTTGCAGGGCCGTGGCCACGCTCGCCGCGTTGAGCGCATCGCCGGCAAATCTTTCGAGCTGCGGGTGATCAAGACCGATCCTGCCCGCAGATCGCGCGAAGGCGCGCACCTGATGGTCGTCAGCCAGCAGCGCTTTCACTGTCTCGAGCCCGACGCCCTGGCTGGCGCCCATGACAAGGATTTTCATGACGGTCATCCTACCCGGGTTGCCGGTCTGCCGCCACTTATGTGTCCCGGCGGCAACTGGCTTGAATAGTTTTTAGGCGGGGCGTGACATGGCTCCGCAACTTCAAGGAAAATGTTGCGCTCGGTCGATGACCGAAAACAAGGGAGGAAAGAAACGATGCGGAAGTTTTTGAATATTCTGGTGGCTGCGACATTTGCCGCTGGCATGGCGACGAGCGGCACGCCCGCATTCGCCAAGAAGGAGCCGGCCAAGACCAAGTTGGGCTGCATCAAGGGCAAGGAAAAGTGGAACGCCTCGGTTGGCAAGTGTGAGCCCGCGAAAGCTGCCAAGAAGGCTGCCAAGCCTGCGAAACCCGCCAAGCCCGCCAAGAAGAAATAACTGGCTGCCTTTTGCTGAGACAGCTGTTCTTTTGCAAGGCCGGTCGCATCGCATGCGGCCGGTCCTTGCCGTTTTAGGGCCCGGTCGAGTTTCAAGACCCGACCGGCATGTCGCCCAAGCCGCTGTGGCGGACGAGATGACACATGGCGGCGACTTGTGCCGGGCTCTCTATTGCCGCGAGACGTGCGTGCTTCGCCATTGAGGTGCCGGTGAGCGAAGCAAATATCTTTCCAATGGTCGTCGTGACCATGGATCGCGCGTGGAGACCTCATATGAACCGCTCAACCTACAAGTCCCTGTCGGAGGAGGCCGCGCGGCAGATCGATGAAATCATGCCGTGGGATCTGCAGAAGCGTCTTTCGGCAGAGTCCGAGCTACTCGTTCTCGACGTGCGCGAGCGTTCAGAGTTCGAGGCCGCCCACATCAAGGGTTCGCTCAATGTGCCGCGTGGAATCTTGGAGGCGGCTTGTGATTGGGATTATGCCGAGACCGAACCCGAGCTGGTGATGGCCCGGGCCCGGCCGATCGTGGTGGTGTGCCGCTCCGGCAACCGCAGCGCCATGGCGGCGCTCGTCATGAAGCTGATGGGATATGCGAACGTTGCTTCGATGAAGCTCGGGGTCAAGGGCTGGAACGACGGCGACCTGCCGCTCGTCGATTGTCGCAATGTGGCGGTCGATGCGGATGACGCTGCGCATCTGATCGAGCCGAAGCTGGCGGCGGAGCAGATCGATCCCGCACGCCGTAAGGCTTGAGGATGCCTGGATGCAATTGGTTGTGAAGGGGCGCGACGCTTAGAGTGCTTCCGGAAAAGTGGGAACCGGTTTTCCGATAAGAAGCACGACAGAACAAAAGCCTAGAGCCGTTCCGCGACTCCATCAAAATCGGAACGGTCTAGCTGGCGTCGATGGCTTTGAGCGCCTGGCGCAGCTTCTCGGCATTGGCCATCAGCACCTCACCCTTCTCCATGCCGCCCTCGTGCCGCTTCAAGTGTACGCCGTCATGGCGCGGGATGACGTGCATGTGCAGATGAAACACGGTCTGGCCACCAGCCGGCTCGTTGAATTGCATGATCGAGATGCCATCGGCAGCAAACGCCCGCTTGGCCGCTACCGCGATGCGCTGGGTGTAGGGCAGCAATTTCGCAAGTACGTCGGGATCGGCATCGAGCAGATTGCGGGAGGGGGTTTTGGGCACCACCAGCGTGTGGCCCGGCGCTTGCGGCATCACATCCATGAAGGCGATGAAGTCGTCGTTCTCGGCAACCTTGTGGCAAGGGATTTCGCCGCGCAGGATCTTGGCGAAGATGTTGGCATCATCATACTTCGGGCTATCGTCCAGGTCGCTCATGGGTATCGTTGCTCGCTGCTGCAGGGTGGAGGCTTTGCACCAGCATAGTCGAGCACACCTGCGATTGCCAAACGTCTGGTGTGGCGCGCGTGACGGGCTGTGCAGTGCGTGACCGGGTTGGGCTTCAACCCTTCTTGAAGGGTGCCGAAAGGTTCAGCTCTTCATTTATTTCGCTGATCGCTTCGCGCTCGTGCTCCAGAAAGTGCGCAACCGCGCGTCTTAGGCCCGGATCGGCAAGCCAATGTGCGGAGTAGGTGGCGACGGGAACATAGCCGCGCGCCAGCTTGTGATCGCCCTGAGCGCCAGCTTCGACGCGCGCCAGCTTGTGGGCGATCGCATAGTCGATGGCCTGATAATAGCACAGCTCGAAATGCAGGAACGGCCGCTGCTCGACCGCGCCCCAGTAGCGGCCATAGAGGCAATCGCCGCCGATCATGTTGAAGGCGCCGGCGATGGCGCGGCCATTGTCCTCGGCAAAAATCAGGAGGCAACGATCGGCCATGCTCTCGCCGATCAGCGAGAAGAACGCGCGGTTGAGATATGGGCGGCCCCACTTGCGGCTTCCGGTATCCATGTAGAACGCATAGAAGGCATCCCAATCGGATTCCTTGATATCCCGGCCGGTGACGTGGCGGATAGTCAGCCCGTCGACCGCCTGCGCACGCTCCTTGCGCACCGCCTTGCGTTTGCGCGAGGCGAGTGCGCCGAGAAACTCGTCAAAGGTTGCGTAGCCCGGATTGGCGAAGTGGAATTGCTGGCCGATGCGCTGCAGGAAGCCGGCCGCCCCGAGCCGCCGCCACTGCGCCTCGTCTAGAAACGTGACGTGCATGGACGAGGCCTTGCTTTGCCGTATCAGCGCCAGTCCGGCACCGGCCAGTGCGGCTTCACGCGCGTCTGCTCCCTCACCCGGCTGCACCAACAAGCGCGGACCTGGAACCGGTGTGAACGGCACGGCGCATTGCAGCTTGGGATAATAGCGACCACCCGCGCGGGCATAGGCCTCGGCCCACGAATGATCGAAGACGTATTCTCCCTGGCTGTGGGTCTTGAGGTAGGCCGGCATGACGCCGGTGATGACGCCGGCTTCCTCCAGCACGATGTGGCGCGGGTGCCAGCCCGTTCCCTCACCGACGCATCGCGCGTCTTCCAGCGCCTTGAGGAAGGCATGCGCCAGAAACGGATTGGCGTGCGCGGCAGCGGGATTGGCCAGGCGATCCCATGTCGCGGCATCGATGTCGGCTATCGTATCTGTGACAGTTGCGCTGGGCGTGTTGGCTTCCATCTTCGCCGAACCGATCATATCGAACTCAATGATACGCCTTGCGCTTACGCGGCTGCGTCATGTGCTGTCATGCCGGTGCTGCATGCTTTGCTATGGCGATACCGCGCACAAAGGTTTACATGAGGAAACCCTCGAATATCGGGGCGTCAGCAAAGCGGCGCGCGGTGTCGCGGTCGGCATCGTTGCGCACGGTCCATGTGAATAGCGCAAGCCCCTGCACCTCGCGGGCATAGCGTGTTACCGGTGTCGGCAATGCCTTCACGTCATAGGCATAGAATTGCGGATCGGCGGGGCCCGATTCAAGCAGGTGCGTCAAGCGCTCGGCACGCTCGCGCGTCAGCCGGTCCTCCCACCAGTGATCCTCGGCATCTCCCTTGAGATAGTTGCCCGAGACGATGCCGCGCGGCACCTGCGGGGCAAGCGTGCGTAGCGCCGCCATCACCGCGGGATCAAACGACATCAGCGCGATTGCACCCCGATAGCCTGACGCAAGCCGGGCGATCTCGGCGAGAAAAGCGTGATCGGGCGGCTGCCACTCGCTCTTGATCTCGACCAACAGCGGCACGCGGCCGGCAACGCGCGTCAAGAGTGTGGCAAAGGTTGGAATGCGTTCGGCAGGCGCCTGTCGAAAAGAAAGCGCATCCAGGTCGCCGATACCCAGTCGCGACACCGGGCCCGCCCCTGCCACCAGACGATCGAGCGTCTCGTCGTGGAAGACAAGCGGCAGGCCGCCACGGCCCGCGCGCAAATCGCACTCGATGCCATAGCCGCGCGCAATCGCTGCATCGAATGCGGCCATTGTGTTCTCGACAGCGCCACGCCCCGGTGTGCCGTGCAAACCGCGATGTGCGATCGGGCGCAGGAAGTCTTCGCGATTGCGCATGCCCTGCCTCAACGCTTGATGGCGATGATGGCATCGATCTCGACCGCGCAACGGGCCGGCAGGGCGGCGACACCGACGGCGACGCGCGTGTGGCGCCCTGCGTCGCCCAACACGGCGACCATCAAGTCGGATGCACCGTTGACGACCTGTGGCTGGTCGCCACTGTCCGGCGTAGAGGCGACATAGCCGGTAAGCCGCAGCACTTGCGCGATGCGGTCTAGATTGCCGAGCGCGGCGTTGGCTTGCGCCAGGATGTTGAGGGCGCAGTAGCGCGCCGCGGTTTGGCCGGCCTCGATCGTCAAGCCGTCGCCGAGCCGCCCCGTGACGATGCTGCCGTCGGGGGCCTTGGAGATCTGGCCGGAAACGAACAACAAATCGCCGACGATGTGAAAGGGCACGTAATTGGCGACGGGAGCGGGTGCTGCAGGCAGGCTCAGTCCGAGGGCATCGAGGCGGGCGGCGATGGTCGAGCTCATTACGGTCTCCGGTTGTCTGCGGCCGTTGTCAGGGGCGGCAAGCGGCTGAAATTAGCCCTATCTTCATAATCTTGCCGCGCCGTCCGGTCCACCTGGCCGTTTGCGGCGGCGGTCAATGCTGGATGACCTAGGCAACGGCCGCTTGAGCGCATAGGGTCGCGGGCGTTTGGTGCGCGATGGCAAGCTGCAGCCGCGCCGCTACGAGCAAATTGCATGAAATTGAATGAAGGAACCGGTGATGCGCCTGAGCGGTACGATAGCGGTTGGTTTTGGGATCGTCAGCGCGCTTGCCGTCGGCAGCACACGGGCGGACGCAGGCGCGGCAATCGTGTTTGCACCCCACCGGGCGATATACGAGATCACGCTTGATCGTGCCGGGTCGGGCTCGGGCGTGGTCGAGCTCGCTGGCCGCATGGTCTATGAACTGCAGGGCAGCCGTTGCGAGGGCTACACGCAGAACATGCGCTTCGTGACGCGCATGATTGCCCAAGACGGCAGCGAGCAGATCTCCGACCTGCGCAGCTCGAGCTGGGAAGACGGACAGGGCACCCGGCTGCGCTTCAATTCCGAGCAGTACAAGGATTCAAAGCTGGTGGAGGCCACTGCGGGCGATGCAAAGCGGCGCTCACCGGGCGGCGACATCGAGGTACAGGTGACAAAGCCCGGCAAGGAAAAACTGACGCTGCCGGCGCGCATCTATTTTCCTATGCAACATTCCCAGGGGATGCTGACGGCGGCGATGGCAGGTCAGCGGCAGTTCCTTGTCGGGCTATATGATGGTTCGGAGAAGGGCGCCAAGGTCTACGATACGAGTGCGTGGATCGGCGCGCGTGCCGACAAGGCTCCAGCTAACGTGCCTCCGGCATTGGCGTCAGTGCCATCCTGGCAAGTCTCGATCGGCTATTTCGAGCCCGACAAGTCCGGCAAGGACACGCTGCCATCCTACGAGCTGTCGTTTCGCATCTTCGCCAACGGCGTGTCATCCGATATGCGGATCGACTACGGTGACTTTGCCGTGCGCGGCGAACTCACCGAGTTGAGCTTCTTGCCGGTGAGCGAGTGCCCGCAGGGCCCGGCGGCGAAGGTCGCCCCGCGCAGGTAGTGCCAGATTCACTTTGGCGCCACGACATCTCGCCACAGCCGGGCCGCGCCGCGTGCACCGCTGGCATCGCCATGGCGCGGCGGGCGGATATCGACGCGGCGATCGTCGGCGAAGATGAAGGGTCGCATCAGATCCGGCACGTCGCGGTAAAGGTGCGCAAGATTGCTCAGGCCTCCGCCCAGCACGATCACATCGGGATCGATCAGATTGACCACATGGGCGAGGCCGCGGGCGAGGCGGGAGGCGTGGCGCGCGAGTGTTGCCTCAGCTGCTTGCCGGTGAGCGCCATGGGCCGTGTTGCCGTTGGCAGGAGTGGTTGCATGAGTGACGACCTGTTCAGCCGATAGCTGCTCTGCGGTAATGCGAAGATGATCGGCCGCCAGGCCCGGTCCTGAAATCCACGTTTCCAGGCAACCGCGAAGGCCACACCAGCATTGCGGACCGGGAGCTTCATCGGCCTCGGCCCAAGGCAACGGGTTGTGCCCCCACTCCCCGCCAATGCCGCGCGGGCCATCGACGAGACGGCCGCCAATGACGATGCCGCCGCCGCAGCCCGTGCCGAGGATGACGCCGAAAAGTGTGGCGGCGCCTGCGCCGGCTCCGTCCTCGTACTCGGACAAGGCGAAGCAGTTGGCATCGTTGGCAAGGCGCAATGGCCGTTGCAGGTGGGCGACGAGGTCGGTTGCCAACGTGCGGCCGTTGAGCCAGGTCGAGTTGGCGTTCTGGACGCGGCCGCTTGAGGGAGAAATCGAGCCGGGCATGCCGATCCCGACGGGCAAGCCGCCGCCTGCCGCGGCCTGCTGCTCGACTTCTTCGACGACGCGCGCGATGGCGGCGAGCGTTGCCGCATAGTCCTCACGTGGGGTCAGGATGCGGTGCTTGGCCAGCGTGCGGCCGTCAGCTGTGAGCGCGATGCCCTCGATTTTGGTGCCGCCGAGATCGATGCCGATGCTGGCGGCGGGGGGCTGCGGCCATCGGGCGCTTTCGGCAATATCGGTCGCGTTGGACATCGCTCAGCCGCAGTCGCTGCCGTGGTGTCCGGCCAGAATGCGATGGGCGGCCGGGATCGCTTCGGGCTGCACGCCCGCCTCGGTGGCAAACACCAACAGTAGCGTCTCGTCCTGCAGCAGATACTCCAGCACGCCGGCCAGCATGGCGCGATCCCCCGCAGTGCGCCGCAATTCGGCCGGGCCGATACCGGTCAACGACAGGAAGCGCCCCAGCCGTTCGCCATCAGTGGCAAGGAATGACAATGCACGCAGTGCCAGCGTTTCGGCATCAGGGATTTCGGTGTTGGGTTGCAAGGACATCGCAAACTTTCATGCGTCGGGACGGGGAATCATGGCTGAGCTTAAACTGTTGGTTACGGCTCCAGTAGCAAAGTGTGCCAGTCCGTCTGCAGGAGAATCGGTGCACAACGGCGCAGGCGCAAGGGCAGGCTTCACCAACGATGACCTACCAAGAGACCAGCATGGCTGCCGAGCATCCGACCCGGTCCAGACCGCGCGGATCCAAGACCGTTCTGATTGTCGAGGATAACGAGCTCAATATGAAGCTCTTCCACGACCTTCTGGACGTTAATGGCTATCGGACCGTGCAGACCCGCAATGGTCTGGAGGTCTTGGAACTGGCGCGTGCCCATCGCCCCGACCTCATCTTGATGGACATCCAGTTGCCAGAGGTCTCCGGCCTCGAGGTGACGAAGTGGCTCAAGGACGACGCCGTGCTTGCCTCGATCCCCGTGATTGCGGTGACGGCCTTCGCGATGAAAGGCGATGAAGAACGCATCCGCTCGGGCGGTTGCGAGGCCTACATCTCGAAACCGATTTCGGTCGTCACCTTCCTCGAGACGGTTCGGCGCTTTATCGGCGATGTATGACCACATCCCGGTGAGCAGTAAGGCGTGATTAGATGACTGCCCGCGTTCTCGTTGTTGACGACATTCTGGCCAACGTGAAGCTACTCGAAGCGCGCCTTACGGCGGAATACTTCGAGGTGCTGACCGCGTATTCGGGCCAAGAGGCACTCGATGTGCTCGCGCGCGATAGCGTGGATGTCGTGCTGCTCGACGTGATGATGCCGGGCATGGACGGCTTCGAGGCCTGCCGCCGCATCAAGGCCAATCCCCATACCCACCATATCCCTGTGATCATGGTGACGGCGCTCGATCAACCCTCCGACAAGATCCAGGGCCTGGAAAGCGGCGCCGACGACTTCCTGACCAAGCCCGTCGATGACATTGCGCTGGTGACGCGCGTCAAGAATCTCGCCCGCCTCAAGACCTTGAACGACGAGATGCTGATGCGTGCCTCGACCAGCCGGCAGCTCGGCTTGGCCGAGAACGATGCCTTGGAAAAGGCGCTGTCGGGACGCTCTGGGCGCCTGCTGGTGGTGGAGGATCATCCCCGCTCGGGTGCGCGCCTGCTGGAACCGCTGGCCAAGGTGCACGACACCTTCATCGAACAGGATCCGCAGCGCGCGCTGATGATGCTGGCCGAATATGATTTCGACGTTGCTCTCGTCAGCTTGAGCCTATCGCGGTCGGATGGCTTGCGGCTGTGCTCGCAGCTTCGTTCGCTGGAGCGGACACGGCATCTGCCGATCATCATGCTGGTGGAGCAGGGCGAGGAGGCGCGCCTGCTGCGTGGCCTCGATATGGGCGTCAACGACTATCTCATTCGCCCGATCGACAAGCACGAGTTGCTGGCGCGCGTGCGCACCCAGATCAAGCGCAAACGCCACTCCGATTATCTGCGCAACCGTATCGAGGAAACGGTCGAGCAAGCTGTCACCGATCCCCTTACGGGCCTGCACAACCGCCGCTACATGGAGAGCCACCTCGATACCCTGGTGCGGGAGGCCGTGCGTGCGGGCCGCAATCTCTCGGTGCTGGTGGCCGACATTGATTTCTTCAAGCACGTCAACGACACTTATGGTCATGACAGCGGCGATACCGTGTTGCGCGAGTTCGCCAACCGCATGCGCCGCAACACCCGCGGCATCGATCTCGCCTGCCGGCTGGGCGGCGAGGAGTTCGTCATCATTATGCCAGACACGGAAATGGGCCGCGCCTATCAGGTTGGCGAACGGTTGCGCGCATGTATCGCCTCTGAGCCCTTCGTCATCAATTCCGAGCTCGCCATCCGCGTCACCACGAGCGTCGGACTGTCGACCCTGGAGCACACGAACGAAACGCCGCAAACACTGTTCAAACGCGCCGACCAGGCGCTCTATTCCGCCAAGCGGTCAGGCCGTAACAGGGTCAACGCGGCGGCTTGAATGGACGCTTGCGGAGCTTTTAGCGCTTCCAGAATAAACTTCTGATTGCATGTGCTTTTTTCTGAGCATTCGGCGGCGCTATTGCGGCCTTATGCTCACCCTGACTTATGAGAAAATCGCATTTGCTTTGGACTTTCAGGCGGCAGTCCAGCGACGTTAAACCTTGATGTCGAAATACCTGTGTCCAGGTACCATCACGTCAAGCAAAACTTGCGTTCGGGTAGACGATCTGCCAAGTTGCCCACGAACGAACGCCGATCAATGATCGGAACGGAACCGATCGCACTTCATACTGGGACCACAATCCGAGTGGAAAAGTGAGATCTCAACGGTTCCCGCACAACCGGGTTCGCCGCATCTCCTGGCCAAGCGGGAATGTCGTGATCGGCACGGCAGCAGCTGGAGTAGCCTCCTCAACAGAGCTGCGCTCCGTTTCGATCGCGAGGCCCTGTGGTTAGCCAACGCCCTCTTTGGCTTTCTGCACGGGAAAGGCCAGGAACTTCGACTTCTCGGAATCATACCCCGCTGCCGAGGCGAGTTGCAGTTCCTGGCCGCACCCCTTCAACTCATGCCGAATGATCCGCTTCCATTGGCGCCATGTTGCTAAAGCATGTCGCTAAAGCTGCGTGGCGCAATCGCACGTCGCAACGACGAGGCGTCGATCTGGAATCGTCGATGTAATAGCTTTGGTCGACTTCGTGAGCTGCATCGATCCGGCGATGGAATCCGAGCGGGATAATGCAGCAAGTAGAATTTTAACGGTTCCGCCAACCACACGTGCCCCACAAATTGCGGTGCAAGTGCCGTGTGCAGCGGAGTTGCCAAATTACTTGATCTTGGTTTCCTTGAATTCGACGTGCTTGCGCACGACCGGGTCATACTTCTTCATCACGAGCTTTTCAGTCGTGTTACGGGGGTTCTTCTTGGTGACATAGAAGAAGCCGGTGCCGGCGGTCGACAGCAGCTTGATCTTCTGGACGACTGGCTTTGCCATGGTTCTTTCTTGGGCTCGCGAAGGACAGGATTGCGCCGCACCATACTCATCGGCAGCGGGGTGTCAAGCCAAGCTCAAGAGATCAGTTCGCGGCGGAACGACCCGTGCCGGAAACTGTAGTAGGGAACCGGCAAATCGGCGTCGGGATTGGCGAGGCGCTGGGCCAGGTCCTCGACCACGGCGCGGGTGATGTTGGGCAGATCGAGGGCGCGGATTTGCGCGATCGTGAACCATCCCAATTCACCAAGCTCGCCGTCACGTTCCGTTGATGTGCGGACAATGGCCGTGGCGTCCGCGATGAAAAAGCGCGTGTCGTAGCGGCGTGGGCGCGATGGTGGTGTGATGGCTCTGGCGAAAAAGGTGAGGTTGGAAAGCCGCGGCAGGCAACCCGTCGCCAAGAACTGGGCCCAGGTCGCATGGGTCACGCGTGTCGCTTGCGCGCCGGCGCCATCACGGCGAGGTGCGCCAATCGTGAGCCCAGCCTCCTCGAATGTTTCGCGGATGGCAGCCAGCGCCAGCGCGCGCGCCCGCGCCACAGTGGGTGTGCCCTTCATATCGTGGAGCAGACGCTCGACACACGCCGGGGCAAGCTCATCGGCGCTTTGGATCAAGCGATCGGCCCGGTCGACGCGACCGCCGGGAAACACGAACTTGTCCGGCAGGAACACTTGTGAGGAGCGGCGGCGGCCCATCAAGATTCGCGGCGTGGCATTTGAATGATCGATGATGACAAGTGTGGCGGCATCACGCGGCTTGAGTTTTCGCATGCCTGCAACCGGCGCTTCTCCGGGCGAGGCGGGGTTTGATGCTGCGCCCACCGGTCATGCCTGCGGCAGGCGCGCCTCGGGCGCGATTTCAATCTCGTCAGGCTTGCCGCTGAAGCCATGCATTCGCAAAGCCCACTGTGCGCCGACCAGCGCGCCTTTGATGCGCGGCAGCAGCCACAGGCTCAACACCATAATCATCGCCGGCCACACGACCGCGTGCAACCACAGTGGCGGCGCATAAGCGGTTTCGACGGCAAGCAGCAGGCCGACGACGATGTGGCCGGTAATGAGCATCGTGAAATAGGGCGGGGCATCGTCGGCGCGATGATGGTGCAACTCTTCGGCGCACGACGGGCACTTATCGTTCACCTTGAGGTACTTGTGGAACAACGCGCCCTGTCCGCAGGCCGGGCAGAGTTGGCGCGCACCGCGCAGCATCGACTGGGCAACGTCGCGGTTGTCCGGGGCGGGGGTGGTTTGCTGTTCGATCATGCCGATTGTGGTCGCGCGTCCGCGCGCCTGGGTCAAGCGACAAAATCGCCGCGCAAAGGTCGGAATTCCGTCGGCTGCAGCGGTTCAGCGGCGGCGTCCGGAGAAGGGGCGGCCGGCACGACGCTGGTTCAGCCGCTTGCCGCCCTTGATCGGACCGAGTGCACCCTTGACAGGTGGCGTCAGCATTTCGAAGCGCAATGCGCCGGCCGAGGGGATCGCTTCGACAAGGCGCACCTCGACGCTGTCACCGAGCCGGTAGGCAGCATTGGAGCGCGCGCCGAGCAGGGCGTGGACCTCCTCGATGTGATGGTAGAAATCGCTTTCGAGGCTAGAGATCGGCACGAAGCCGTCCGCGCCTGTTTCAGTGAGCTTGACGAACAGGCCCGAGCGGGTGACGCCGGCGATGCGGCCTGCGAACGTGGCGCCGATGCGGTCGGCCAGATGCGCGGCGATCAGCCGGTCGATGGTTTCGCGCTCGGCCGCCATGGCGCGCCGCTCGGCTTCCGAGATGAGGCGGGCGGTTTCTGCAAGGCCGCTCTCGGCGTCCTTTTCAAACCCGCCTTCGCCCATTGCGTGCGCGCTGATCAACGCACGATGCACCAGCAGATCGGCATAGCGTCGGATCGGTGAGGTGAAATGCGCATAGCGGCGCAGGTTCAAGCCGAAGTGGCCGTAGTTCTCGATCGCATATTCGGCCTGCGCCTGGCTGCGCAACACCACCTCGTTGACCAGTTCGGGCACCGGCAGCGCCTTCGCCTTGTCCAGCACGCGATTGAATGCAGCCGGCTTCAATTCGCCCTGTGGCGGCAAGCGCAGATCGAGCGTTTCGAGAAACTCGCGCAGCGACTTCAGCTTTTCTTTCGACGGCTCGGCGTGCACGCGATAGACCACGGGCGACTTCTTTGCCTCCAGCGATTCGGCGGCGGCAACATTCGCCTGGATCATGAACTCTTCGATCAGGCGATGTGCATCGAGCCGTTCGGGGATGACGATATCGGCGACGCGGCCATCGGGACCGAGCTTGATTTTCTTTTCGGGCAGGTCGAGATCGAGCGGGCCACGCCGGTCACGAGCAGCAGCGAGCTTCTCGTAGGCGGCCCATAACGGCGCCAGTGCTTGTGCCATCACGCTGGCGGCCTTCTCACCCGGCTTGCCGTCGAAAGCGGCCTGCGCTTCCTGGTAGGACAGTTTCGCCGCTGAGCGCATCATGGCGCGCACGAAGCTGTGGCCGCGCTTGTCGCCATGCTTGTCGAACACCATGCGGGCGACGAGGCACGGGCGATCCTCGCCCTCGCGCAGCGAGCACAGGTCGTTGGAAATCTTCTCGGGCAACATCGGCACGACGCGATCGGGGAAGTAGACCGAGTTGCCCCGGATGCGCGCTTCGCGATCGAGCCGCGATTGTGGCCGAACGTAGTGAGCGACATCGGCGATTGCGACCAGCACGACAATGCCGTCGGGGTTGGCCGGGTCGGTGTCGGGTTCGGCGTAAACGGCGTCGTCGTGATCGCGCGCGTCGGCCGGGTCGATGGTCAGCAGCGGTATGGCGCGCAGGTCCTGGCGACCGGCGAGCGAGAGCGGTGGCAGTTGCGCCGTCTCCGCGATCACGCTTTCAGGGAACTCGTCGGGCAGGCCATGCGCATGCACGGCGATCAGGCTGATCTGGCGCTGGTCGTCCGGATTGCCGAGCGTTTCGACGATGCGCGCTTGTTGCAGGCCGATGCTGCCGCGCTTGACCAACTCATAGCGAACGAGATCGCCGTCCCTGGCATCGCCCGCGTCCGATTTCTGGATCGACCAGGATTTGAGCGATTTGCGGTCGACGGGCTCGATGCTGCCGCCGCCACGCGGGCTGGTGCGATAGATGCCGACCAGGCGGCGCTGATCGCGCGGCAGGCGTCGGATCGGCTCGGCTTCGAAGCGGAAGCCCTCGACGTCGCGCTCGGCCAGCTCGGTGATGCGTGCGAGGACGCGGTCGCCGATGCCGATTTCAGCATTGACGTCCTTACCGGGGCGGTGGGCGACGAGCAGCAGCACGCTCGGCCGCTTGCCCTCGGCGTCGTCCCACACCACCGGCTCGGCGACGAGGTCGCCATCCTCGTCGCGGCCCTTCACCTCGAGAACGGCGACAGGCGGCAGACCGCCACGCTTCTTGAATTCCTTCTTGCTGCCGGTGAGCGAGCCTTCCTCCGCCATTTCGCCCAGCAGTCGCTTCAAGGCGATGCGCGCGCCGCTCTTGATCGAAAAAGCGCGGGCGATCTCTCGCTTGCCAACTTTGCCCTGCGCATTCTGGATGAACTCCAGAATCTGTTCGCGCGTGGGGAGCCCGCCGGGCGCGGGGGGCTGGTGCGATTTGGGCTTTCTCGCCACCCGCTGCCTCTCTATTCAGCCCGTGCCGACGACTTGGCAGGCGCTTTCTTTTTCGCAGGGGCTTTCTTGGCTGCGGGCTTCTTGGCGGCCGTTGGCTTGGCCTTGGCGCCGGTCTCGTCCGCACCGGCTTTGGACTTTGCTTTTGGCTTCGCGGCGGCCTTGCGCGCGGGCTTTTTACCGCCACCCTTGGCAATGCGCTCTTCCAGCAATGCAATGGCCTCGGCCTGGGTCAGCTGTGCGGGATCCTTGCCTTTGGGTATCGTGGCGTTGACCTTGTTGTGGGTGACGTAGGGGCCGTAGCGGCCGGACAAAACCTGAATTGCGCCGCCGCCATCGGGATGGGCGCCGAGATCCTTCAGTACGGTAGGCTTGTTGCGCTGGAACCGGCTCTGGCCGCCACCCGCACGCTTTTCCGCAATCAATGTGACGGCGCGGTTGAGACCGATGGTGAATACGTCCTCGAAGTTTTCGAGGTTGGCATACGTGCGCCCGCTGTCGGTCTCGTGCAGAACGAACGGGCCGAACTTGCCGAGATTGGCGATGATGGGAGTGCCGCTTTCTGGATCGATGCCGACGGTGCGCGGCAGGCTCAACAGCTTCAATGCCAGATCGAAATCCATTGTCGCGGGATCGACACCCTTGGGAATCGAGGCGCGCTTGGGTTTGTCGCCATCCTCGTAATCGGCCGCCTCGCCGAGTTGGAGATAGGTGCCAAAGCGCCCGGTCTTGATCTTCACCGCAAGGCCCGTATCGGGGTCTTCACCCAGCACCTTGCCGTCGAGCCCGGCCGAGCTGTCGGCGCCGTCCATCGATTGCGACAGTTGGCGCGTGTAGTTGCACTTGCCCTCGGCATAGTTGGAGCAGCCGATGAAGGGACCGAACTTGCTCGGCTTCAAACTGAGACGGCCAGTGCTGCAGGCCGGGCAGGTGCGCGGATCGCTGCCATCCTCCTTGGCGGGGAAGATGTGCGGCCCCAGCATCTCGTTCAACGCTTCCATGACGTCGCCGACACGCAACTCCGCGATCTCATCGACGGCGGCCATGAAGTGGCGCCAGAAATCGCGCAGCACTTCGCGCCAGGCGAGCTTGTTGTCGGAGATGAGGTCGAGCTTTTCTTCAAGGTCGGCGGTGAAGTCGTACTCGACGTAGCGTTTGAAGAAGCTCTCGAGGAAGGCGATGACCAGGCGGCCTTTGTCCTCGGGCACGAGGCGCTTCTTGTCGATGCGAACGTATCCGCGTTCCGACAGAACGGCGAGTGTCGAGGCGTACGTGGAGGGGCGGCCGATACCAAGCTCCTCCATGCGCTTGACGAGGCTCGATTCCGAATAACGCGGCGGCGGCTGCGTAAAATGCTGGGTGGCCTCGATACCGCGTTCGGCGAGCTTGTCGCCTGCGCCGAGTGGAGGCAGCAGCCGGCTTTCCTCGTCCTCCTCGTCGTCGCGGCCTTCCGAATAGAGCTTCAGGAAGCCGTCGAACTGCATGATGGACCCGGTGGCGCGCAGCCCGTAGGTCTTGGAGTCCTTACCCGCAACCGTGATCTCGGCGGTGGTCTGCTCGAGGTCGGCGGACGACATCTGGCTCGCCAGAGCGCGCTTCCAGACCAGTTCGTAGAGCGCGGCTTCGTCCTTCTTCAGCGTGGCGCGCAGATCCTTGGGCAGTCGCGAGATGTCGGTCGGTCGGATCGCCTCGTGGGCTTCCTGCGCGTTCTTGGCCTTGGTTTTGTATTCGCGAATGAACGGGGCGACGTAGCGCTTGGAAAACAGCTTTTCGATCTGCTGCCTGATCTCGGCGACAGCTTCGGGCACGATCTGCACGCCGTCGGTGCGCATGTAGGAGATGAGGCCGACGGTCTCGCCGCCGATATCGACACCTTCATAGAGTCGTTGCGCGACCTGCATCGTCTGCTTGGCCGAGAAGCCGAGCTTGCGTGAGGCCTCCTGCTGCAGTGTCGAGGTGGTGAAGGGCGGATAAGGATTGCGCTTGACGCTCTTCTTGTCGACCGAGGCGACGCGGAAATCGCCACCCTGCAACGCCGCCTTGATGGCATGGGCGGAAGCCGCATTGGTGATGTCGAGCTTCTTCAGCGTGGTGCCGCCGATTGCCGTCAAGCGCGCCTTGACTTCCTCGTTCTTGGAAGTCGCGAGCAATGCCTCGATGGTCCAGTATTCCTCGGTCTTGAAGGTCTCGATTTCGAGTTCGCGGTCGCAAACGAGGCGCAACGCCACCGACTGCACGCGGCCAGCAGAGCGGGCTCCGGGCAGCTTGCGCCACAGCACCGGCGACAGCGTGAAGCCAACCAGATAGTCGAGCGCGCGACGGGCGAGGTAGGCCTCCACCAATGGCTGATCGATTTGACGGGGTGCGGCAAGTGCCGCCAGGATCGCCTGCTTGGTGACGGCATTGAAAGCGACGCGCTCGACCTCGGTGCCCTTGCTGAGCGCCTTCTTCTTTTCCAACACCTGCAGGATGTGCCAGGAGATCGCCTCTCCTTCACGATCGGGGTCGGTGGCCAGGATCAGCTTGTCCGCGCGCTTCACAGCGTCTGCGATTTCCTTCAGTATTTTCTGGGACTTGCCATCCACGTCCCAGTGCATTTCGAAGTCCTTGTCGGGCTCCACCGAGCCGTTCTTGGACGGCAGGTCACGCACATGCCCGAACGAGGCTATGACCTTGTAGTTCTTGCCCAGGTATTTGTTGATCGTCTTGGCCTTGGCGGCCGATTCCACGATGACGACGTTCATGATCCGCTTTCGGGACAGGTCGTGCCACGGCCAGGGCTTGCGTCTGCTGAGCGCCCATGGTGGACGGAGCATGCGCTGGCGTCGGGGCTCGACAGTGGTTCAGGCTTCGCGACGGCGGCAGAACATCCGCGAAGTCCATCGCGCTGTCAAACGGGGCCCGCTGGCCACACATGCGCAAATTGCAACCAAAGGTAGCATTTTGCTACTTGTCGTACGCATTTTATAACGGCAGACTAAGGAAGACGGTATTGTGCAAGAGGCTGCGAATGTCGGCATTAGAAAATGTTCCCAAGAAGTTCCAATCTTGGGGGCAGGGCGTTGATGACGAGTCGGTCAGCATCGCCCAATCCGATCAGATCGTCTACGTTGCAGACATGATTTTGGAACTGCGGACGATGGCGCGCCGGGCAAATCTCAACACTTTGGCCGGCATCTTGGATTTGGCCCATACCGAAGCCTTGTTGCAGGCGCAGCAGGCGCGCTCCCACAGCGGTTGAGCCCACGAGGGCAGGCTCAGCTTACAGGGAATTGCATCGCGCCGTGGTGGCCTGCTAAGAGCCCTTGATTGAGAGTCTGATCGACGCCCTAGATGGAATCGCTTGGGCGTTTCCATCTCAGACGATCAGGCCCTAGAGCCGTTCTGGTTTTGATGGAATCGCGGAACGGCTGCAGGTCTTTGTTTCGTCGTGCTTCTTATCGGAAAACCGGTTCCCACTTTGTCCGGAAGCACTCTAGGACGCCGCTCCTATTCCATCGAATCGAAAAACTATCTTGCAGCTACGCAATCACTCGGCGCGCGAAACGAGCTGCTGGCCATGACGTGAGATACGGCCTGCCAGATCCAGTTCCATCAGCACGACATTGACGGCGCGGATGCCGAGGCCTGTTGCTCGCGCGAGCGAGTCGATGTCGACCGGTGCCGGGCCAAGTGCTTCGATCACGCGGGCCCGGTCGCTCTCGTCGAGCAATGGCGGCGGCTCCTGGCGTGGCGGCGTCCAATCCGTTGTTGCGGTGTCCTCGAAGGCGGCGCTCTGCAAGCCCGACAGCGGCGCCAGGGCTTCGATGACGTCCTCCGGCGTCGTGACGAGCGTCGCACCCGTCTTCAAGAGTTGGTTTGTGCCTTCGGCGCGCGGGTCGAGCGGGTGGCCGGGCACAGCGAACACTTCGCGGCCCTGTTCGCCGGCAAGCCGTGCGGTGACGAGCGTGCCGGAGCGTTTGGCGGCCTCGACCACCAGCACGCCGAGCGAGATGCCGGAGATCAGGCGATTGCGGCGCGGGAAATCCTTGGCGCGCGGTTCAAAGCCCGGCGGCATTTCGGATACGACGGCGCCGCGCTCGGCAATGGCAGCATGGAGGGCCGCGTTCTCCGGCGGATAGATGACGTCGACGCCGCCCGCCACGACGGCGACGGTGCCGGTTGCGAGCGCCGCTTGGTGCGCAGCCGCATCGATACCGCGCGCCAATCCGGAGACGACCACGTAACCGGCAGAGCCGATCGCGTCGGCAAAGAGCCGTGTCATCTTGTGACCGGCGGCGGATGCCTGGCGCGAGCCGACGATGGCAACGGCGTGTCGCAACAGAACGTCGGGGCGACCCTTGACGTAGAGCATCGGCGGTGGCGCGTCGATTGCGGCGAGCGCTGGTGGGTAACCCGGTTCGATGGTGAACAGGGGGGCCGCGCCGATCTTGCCGGCTCGCTCCAGTTCGCGCAGGGCCTCCGCCCGGGTGGTGATGCGGATCTTGGCTCGCCTGCCGCCACGGGCTGCGAGTTCGGGCAGCGCTTCGAGCGCCAACTCCGCGCCGCCGAAGTGGTTGATCAACTCGCGGAAGGTGACAGGGCCGACGTTGTCGGAACGGATCAGGCGCAGGCAGGCAAGCCGCTCGGCATCGTCGAGCTTGGCCACCGGCAGCGGCGCGGCGGTGAAGAGGGAATGGGACTGAGGTTTCTCCCGCCTAGATGTCATGGCGTGGCGGCCCCGCTTCCTTCTCCCTTGGGGATAATGTGCCCGAAGGGCATGAGGGAGAACTCCATGTCATGCCATGAGTACTGGTCCTCCCCCGCGCCAAGACCCTCACCTGCCTGCGGTCCTCTCCCACAGGGAGAGGACCGCAGGCAGAGGCGTTCTGCGCAATACAATGCACGTCGCGAAGTGAGTTGGTTTTGCACCATAGCCAGAGGTATTGCGAGTGCGCTCATCCCTTGGCCCCGATCTTGGGTTCTTCACCGGCGATCAGTCGGGAGATGTTGGTGCGGTGTTTCCACAGCAGGAGCGCGGACATCAGCGCGGCGAGCAAGCCCAGGGCCGGGGAATCCAGGAACCACGCGGCAACCGGGGTGAGGATCGCGGCGAGAAGTGCCGAGAGCGACGAATAGCGCGTGGCCAATGCGACCGCGAGCCAAATGGTGCAGAAGACGAGCGCCAGTTTCCATGCCGCGCCGAGCAGCACGCCGATGTAGGTCGCGACGCCCTTGCCGCCCTTGAAGCCGAGCCAGACGGGAAACAGGTGGCCGAGGAACGCGCCGAGGCCGGCGACCAGCGAGGCCAGGATCGCCACCCCGCCATGTGCCCCCAGCCAATGTCCTGCGAGCACGGCGGCGGTCCCTTTTAGAGCATCGAGAAGCAGCGTCAGCGCGGCCAGCTTCTTGTTGCCGGTGCGCAGGACATTGGTCGCGCCGATGTTGCCCGAACCGATCGCGCGCACGTCACCTAGGCCTGCCAGCTTGGTCAGGATGAGGCCGAACGGGATCGAGCCGAGGAGGTAGCCGACGGCGAGGGCGGCAAGCGTCCACGTGCTCAGCAGCAGATCCATGCGGGTCTCGCTTTTTCATGTGACTCGAGTTGCGGGAGGCATTGTCGCCGCTGGCGGCTTGCCAGTTGCGTTGATCCGGAGCACTGGCGCCGGGCCGCGGTCGCGGCCTGATCGCCCCCTGGTCGGGGCCGATGGGAGGTTGGCGCCAGCGCCTTGCGCGTCAGGGGTTGCTTCATCGCGCAGCGCAAGCAGCCGCCCCTCACCCTGGCTCTCTCCCCGTAGGGATGGGGAGAGAGGATTGCGCGTCGAGCTTGCTGCGCTCCGCAGCCTGCAATACCGGCGGCGTAATCGTCGATGCGTGTCTGGGTTCCCGCCTTCGCGGGAATGACGGTAGTGGGCGGGATGAGGGGCGTGGTCAACACGGGACGAGCACCTGCAGTCGGGGCGAGAGTGATGTATGTGCGCCCGGACTTGCGGATGGCCATCGTGCTTGTTCAGGTGCGCGCTACGCCAGCGTATTCGTAGACCGTCTCGCCCGCAACGACCGTGCGCAGCACGCGGCCCTGCATGCGCGCTTCGTCGAACGGCGTGTTCTTGGAGCGCGAGCGCAACAGGTCCTTGTTGACCACCCACGGCTCTTCCGCATCGAACAGCACGAGGTCGGCGGGTGCGCCCTTGGTCAATTGGCCGGATGGCAGTCCGAGCAGGCGCGCGGGATTGCTCGTCATTGCTTTCAGCAACTGGATCAGTGTCAGGTCGCCGGCGTGCACGAGGCGAAGGCCGGCGGCGAGCAACGTCTCCAGACCAACCGCTCCATCGGCGGCTTCCGCAAACGGGCGGCGCTTGACGTCGGCGTCCTGGGGATCGTGGCTCGACACGATGATGTCGACATCGCCGCTGGCAACGCCTTCCACCATGGCGCGGCGATCGTCGTCGGAGCGCAATGGCGGGCGCACCTTGAAGAAGGTGCGATACGAGCCGATGTCGTTTTCGTTGAGGGTCAAGTGATTGATCGACACGCCACAGGTGACGGCGAGGCCGCGCGCCTTGGCCTTGCGCACCACTTCGAGGCTCTCAGGGCAGGTGAGTGTGGCGGCGTGATAGCGCGAGCGCGTCATCTCGACGAGGCGCACATCGCGCTCCAGCACGATCGTTTCGGCATGCTTGGAGACGCCGGGCAGGCCCAGTCTCGTCGCCACCTCGCCCGAGTTCATCGAGGCCGAGCCCGACAAGTAGGGGTCCTCTGTATGATGGACGATCAATGCACCGAAGTCCTTGGCGTAGTTCAGGACGTTGCGCATCACGCGCGTGTTGGCGACGCTGGACTTCCCGTTCGAGAACGCAATGGCGCCGGCGCGCTGCAGCAGGCCGATCTCGGTGATTTCCTCACCGGCGAGCCCCTTGGTCATGGCGGCCATGGTGGCGATGTGGACCAGCGCATTGTCGCGGGCGCGGCGCTGAATGAAATCGACGAGGGCAACCTGGTCGATGACGGGGTTGGTGTCGGGCATGACGACGATGGTGGTGACGCCGCCAGCCGCTGCGGCGTGAGCGGCAGTCTTCAGCGTCTCGCGGTGCTCGGCCCCCGGTTCGCCGACGAACACCTGGGCATCGATGAGACCCGGCGCCAGAACGCAGCCGCGGCAATCCACTACTGCGGCGCCTTCTGGTGCGTTGCGCCGCAGATGCGGGCCCAGATCGGCAATGACGCCGTCCTTGACGAGCAATCCACCAGGCTCGTCGCGGTGAGAGGCAGGATCGACGATCCGCGCGTTGATGAAGACGGTGGCGGTTCCATCGGACGGCGTCTTTCGCTGCGCCTTGCTGGCGCTCGATGATCGGGTGGATTGGGCCGCCATCTCGTGTCGCCTCATGCGCTGGGAAGGTTGCCGGCCAGAGCCTCGAGCACGGCCATGCGTACAGCGACGCCCATCTCGACCTGCTCGCGGATGACGCTGCGCGAATGATCGGCGACCGTCGAGGCAATCTCGACGCCGCGGTTCATCGGGCCTGGGTGCATGATGAGAGCGTCGGGCTTGGCCCTTGCGAGCTTCTCGTGGTCGAGGCCGAAGAAGTGGAAATACTCGCGCGTCGAAGGGACGAATGAGCCCTCCATGCGCTCGCGCTGCAGACGCAGCATCATGACGACGTCGGCGTCGGCAATGCCAGCATTCATGTCGGTGAAGACTTCAGCGCCGAGCCGGTCGGAGGCAGCGGGCAGCAGCGTCGATGGGGCAACGATGCGGACATTGGCGCCGAGCGTGTTCAACACATTGATGTTGGAGCGCGCGACGCGGCTGTGCAGCACGTCGCCGCAGATGGCGACGGTCAGGCCGCTGATCCGCCCCTTGGCGCGACGGATGGTGAGGGCGTCGAGCAAGGCCTGGGTGGGATGCTGGTGAGCGCCGTCGCCGGCATTGACGACCGAGCAATCGACTTTCTGCGACAGCAGCTCGACGGCGCCGGCGCTGTGGTGGCGGACGACGATGATGTCGGGGCGCATGGCATTGAGGGTGACGGCAGTGTCGACCAGCGTCTCGCCCTTGGTCACTGAGGACGTCGAGACGTTCATATTAAGGACATCGGCGCCAAGCCGCTTGGCGGCCATCTCGAAGGACGCTTGCGTCCGTGTCGACGCCTCGAAGAACAAGTTGATGAGCGAGCGCCCGGACAGAAGGTCGCGCTTTCGCTGGCCGGCTCTGTTGGCGTCGGCGGCGGCGTCGGCGATGTCAAGCAGAAAGCTGATCTCCGGCGCCGTCAGCTGCTCGCAGGAGAGCAGGTGGCGATGCTGGAACTTTGCAGGCTTTTTGTCAGAAGCGGTCATTAAAGCCGCTTCTATAGGGGGTTCATGGGGATCGGGCAAGCGCGAACCAGGGCCCTTGCGCCAATAGCCACAGGTGTGAGCAGCAGCGCTCCGCTTTCGGGCACATTAGAGCATGTCCGATCTAGATTGAATGATGTTTGACCATTGTGACCTGCACTATCTCGATGTTTGAGAGACTGAATTCACGCCTTCGATGGAAGCAGCCATGCTTCCATCTCAGCCGATCAGGCTCCAGCTGGCGAGCGTGCGTCAATAATGGAGCTGGAGAATGTAATTCAAGAGACCAATTGCGGGCAGATCGAGCCGGCTCGTCTCGGGACGGCCACCAAACTGGATTGGGGGCATTTCAGGGGGAAGTGGGGTGGTGATGACAACAACTAGAGCCCGGCCAGCGCATGTGACTGCGCTGGCCGTGTCTGAGCAATAGCTGCTACTCCACCTTGACCGGCTCGGTGGTGCTGGAAAGCTCTTCGATCATGCGCTCGAGCCCCTTGATGAAGGCGTCGCGCTCACGCATCGGCAGAGCCGATAGCAGCCGCTCGTCGGTTTGGCTGACAGCCGGTTCGGCATCCCGGATGGTCGCCATGCCTTTGTCGCTCAGACGGAGCGCATACATGCGCGCGTCGTGGCGGGTGCGCTTGCGCATCACCAAGCCGCGATCGACAAGTCGGCGGACGATATCAGCCAGGGTGGAACGGTCGATGCCAGTCATCTCGACGAGCTGTGTCTGACTCGGTTCTTCGGTGAGCGATATTGCTCGCAGAACCTCGTATTGACGTGGGGTCAGGTCGCTGGCGCCGATATTCAAGGTAAATAACTCGTCAGCAATCTGACCGGCCCGATGCAAGAGATGAAGGGCAGATGATGCGAGTTTTTCGTTTTTGGACATTATTTTTTAAAGACCTCCGGAAGTAGCGTGGAACACAGCAATTTGCGTTCCTCAGTGGAATGCGAAAGGCAGGACGATCTGATGTCGGCGGAATACCCCCAACTACAATACTTAGACAAAAGTGTCTTGACACTTGAAGCCTAAATTTTGACTTTAGGAGCAGCCAACTTTACGTTCAGGAATGAGCACAATCGAGATGGTCGACGCAACGGGAGTTGTTCGCCGACGCCTTGGTTCCCACAAACAATTGTGAGCTGCGCCGGGCCAACTGACGACATCGCGGCGCTAACATCAGGGTGCCAAAATTGCTCAGCATTGAGCCAAAAATCAGATCGGCACCGACGTCTGCACTCGGCAGATATCTGGAAGCTCACGGAGTGGATTTCAAGGCCATAGCTCATGCTTGCGGCCTCAGTCCCAACGAGTTGAGCGATCCGATGCACCTTGTGCCTGTACGAAAAGCTGCAAAATTGTTCGCGGTTTCTTCGCTGGCGACCAAGGACGACAGTTTGTCGCTTAAATTAGCGGAAGCTTCGACTGCCGGCAACTCCGGCTTGATGGGGCATCTGGCTTTGGCGTCGCCTTCGGTGCGGGCATTTCTGGAGTGCATTGCCGGCTACGCGCCCATCTTGATTACCAATGTGGAGGTGGGCTTTAGCGACAATGGGCAGACCGGTCGGCTGTTCTGGCGAGCGCCTCCGGGATTTGATGAGCCATTCCAGGCCATCTCGATGTTTTTTGCTGCAAGCACCGTGCATCGTGTCCGGGCGGCGGCTGGCCCCGGCTGGGTACCGTTGGCGGTCAGCTTCGAGCACAAGATGCCCGATATCGCTCCGCCGCTGCTGGCCTTGTTTGGCTCGCGTGTCAGCTACGATGCGGATTGCACGTCGATAACCTTCGATGCGGCAACGCTGTCGCTTCCTATCCCGACGGCGAACCCGCACCTGTTTGCGATCTACCGCCATCATGCCAACCTGCTGTTGCGCGAGATGGTATCAGAGCAGGCCGATTGGGCGGTGCAGGTCAAGCGCGTCATCAGCGAGCGGCTTTCGAACCAGACGACGAAGCTGGAGGACGTTGCAGACGATCTTGGCGTTTCGCCGCGCAAGCTGCAGCGGCGTCTCGAAAAGGCGGGTATCTCGTTTGAAAAGGTGCTCGACGATATACGCCGCGTAACCGCCGAGCGTCTGTTGCGCGAAACGGACCGGCCATTGGTGCAGGTCGCGCTCGATAGCGGGTATAATTCGCAGAGCACGTTCACGCGGGCCGTGCGGCGGTGGCTGCACGCCTCGCCGCGCGCCTACCGCCAACAGTTCCGGTAATCTTCATGACGCTTGCAAGTCGAGGCTGGCGCTGGCGTTGCCCGCGCGACTGATCCGCCTCCAAGACGTGCTCACATACAAGTCTTGCAAATGCCGCGGCCTCACGATCGTGGCCGCACGTCGTACATGATGCTGGACGCACGCGAGATGAATTCTCGCCGCAACAACACCAGGATGACGATGGTGAACGCAGCGGCAAACAAGATCGGATGAAACAGCCAGGCGATGGCGGCGAACGCGTAGTAGAAGGAGCGAAGGCCGCTATTGGCATGCTCGCCGACAAGCTCGAGCATGCGTGCGGCGTGGGTGGCATAGGCATTGCGCGCCTCTTCGTCGGCGGCATCGAATGGCGGCATCGCGCCAAACAGTATCGCTGTGTAGTGAGACAGGCGAAACGCCCACGCGAACTTGAAGAACGCATAGATCACGATGCTCATGAGAAACAGGATCTTGATCTCCCACAGCTCCGGCGAGGATGGCTCCACCCAGGGCAACCGCTCTACCAGCAGCCTGGTCCTGTCACCTGAGCCCAGCATTGCCGCCAGTCCTGCTATTCCCAGCACGCTGGTGGATGCGAAGAAGGCGTTGGACTGGCTGAGGCTCGACAACAAAATTGCATCGATGTGGCGTTGCTCGCGCATGGTCATATTGTGGAGCCAGCGGCGCCTTTGGAATTGAATGCTCGCGGTAAGCGAACGGCGGGCCAGCGGCCCATAATTGGTGATCAGCTTGAAGACGATGAGCAGGCTTACGAACCAGGCGAGCGCAGCGATATCCGAGGGTGACAGGGGCAAGAGTTTGCACTCCACAAGGCGGGCCGAGCAGACAAGGGGCGAAGATGCAGAGTTCGCCGCTGGCCGCAACGCGCTGTCAAGTGCCGTGCTCAACTGCCGATGCGCGTGGGCTTGATAACCTTGATAAAGGTGGGGATCGCTGCGCTCAGTTGAACAGCCAGGATCGCACGCAACAATCGCGAGCCAGCGAGGCGAGACCCGCTTCCAGGCTGGCGATGTCGTCAAGCGAGGGGGTGGCCGGCAGCCAGCAGGCGCCGCGATGCGCAGCGCGGTATCCGTGAAAGAGCCGCGTCCATACCTCCTGCGTCACGACGGGCTCGGCATGCGTGCGCGCAGGTCCTGCTTCGATCAAGCGGGATTGGCTGCCAAGCCAGCGATAGGCGGCCTGCCAGATTTCAAGGCCTGCCGGCATGTTGCACACCGACTTCAATTGCGTGATGGACAGTGCGGTCTTCTCACGCGGATGAGCCTGAATTTCGATCGTCGCGATCCGTCGCTCGCCGCTGCGCACTGAGAACAGCCGGCTGCGATTTGAAACGATGGCGGCGCCGTACTGGTCGGCGCAATTGTTCATCAGGCGAGATTCTTCAAACAGGCTCTGGGCGTCGATGAGCGGGACGAAGCGGAAATCGCCGGCCTCGCCAGGATCGAGCCAGCAATCGATTTTGGTGGCAGGCGACAAATAGGTGGCCAGCAAGACTCTGTTGAACCAGCTCTTGGCCGCGCAAACTGCGGTTTCGAGCGCCATCTCCGGCCGCCAGCGCGACCACACCAGGCGCGAGACCTCTCCCTCTCCCGCACGCGAGAACCAAGCATAGGCGGCCAGAACGGCCAGACGGCGTTCGGCCGGCGGCGCATGGCAAGCACTGCGCTGGCGGGCAATCCACAAGGCGAAGTCCTCATCGGCGGCATGCGCGGCAAAGCGAACCGCTTGCAGCCACGCGGCCGCGTCCGATATCCGCGCCGGAATCCGCGTTGCAATTCTGCGAGTAAACGCATCGCCATGTGGCAACGCGCCGATATCGCCAGCGAAGGCCTCGGGCGGCAGACGGCGAAGCCACATCGGCACATCGAGCGCGCGTGCTACGGATTTCAGCCGAGCACCCTGATTGATCAGTGACAGCGCCTGCTCTTGGGCCTCGGCGCTGCCGTGCGTGGTGGCGAGGGCATATAACAAGCCGGGAAATACGTCGACCAATTCAGCGACCGCGGTCGAGCTGCGCACCAAAGCGCGCGCGTTGGCGCGGCACGAGACGTCGAAGCGTGCCAGCTGGCGCTGCACGCTCTGCGGCAGTTGCTTTGGCCTCGCGCGCGGCTTGACGGCGCTGCGAGCGCCCGCCCTCGCCTTCTTAGGCGCGTCGGGTGTTGCGAGTGTCATGGACCTCATCCCGCGGCATGGGCTCCGCCAACGAGGCGGCGCTACTCGTGATCCGGGAAGCAAAGTGACGCGCCAATGCGGCGTGCGTGCGACCGCAAGCGGGCGGACCTGCGTCTCGTCTCTGACGTTGCGCAAGGCTGTGCTGCCCTGATCCAAACAGTGCACCACGGAGAAATCAGGTTCGTGCCGTTGCGAAAGAGGCGTGTGCGTCGGGTCAAGCGCAATGGCGGATCATTACTGCCGCATGCGATCGAGTGCGCCTTGCAGTATGAGTGTGGCGGCAAGCTTGTCGATCACTTCGGCACGGCGCTTACGGCTGGTATCGGCTTCAATCAGCATGCGCTCGGCCGCAGCCGTCGTCAGACGTTCGTCCCACAACAGGATCGGCAATGCCGTCAATTGGTTGAGGTTTCGGGCAAGAGCACGGGTCGCCTGCGCGCGCGGGCCTTCGCTGCCATCGAGATTGGCAGGTAAGCCGAGCACCAAGCCTGTGACCTCGTGTGTCCGGGTCAGCTCCAGCAGGCGCGTTGCGTCGGCTTTGAACTTGGTCCGCCGTATCGTTTCGAGCGGCGAGGCGATGATCCGCGTGACGTCTGAGAGAGCCAGACCCAACGTCTTGGTGCCCGCGTCGATGCCGATCAGGCGCCGGTGAGCCTTGAGGCGCGCCTGGAACTCGGCGACGTCGGTCCAGGTGGTGCCTTGCGGTTGCGCGGGCGGTCGTTCGGTCGGGTTGCCGTCGGGTTTGGTCATGATCCAGCCAGTTGGGCCGTGCGTGCGTGCGCGTGCCAGGGCCAAGCCGCCCTCGCGTGAGCCCCCCGCGCGAGCCATACGCCGCACGAGGAGTTGTTGTGCTGCTGGCGGCCCTTATACTCTGGGACAGGCAACAAAGCACCAACGGGAAACCCCGCGCATGAAAATCACTTGGTTTGGACATTCCGCATTTCGCGTCGAAACCGCGCGCAGCATCGTGCTGCTCGATCCCTTCCTCAAGGGCAACCCCACCTTCGAGGGTTCGGGCGTCGCTTGGGCCAAGGCGATCGCCGGCGTGACGCACGTGGTCATCACGCATGGGCACTCCGATCATGTCGGCGACGTGGTCGAAATCGCCAAGACCACCGGTGCCAAAGTCGTCACGAATTATGATTTGTGCATGTGGCTGACGAAGCAGGGCGTGGTGAATATCGACCCGATGAATACCGGCGGCACCACCGACCAGGGCGATTTCACGGTGACGCTTGTGCGCGCCGATCATTCGGCCGCCTTGGTCGAGATGGACGTCGGCTTCCCGCTCGGCAGCGCCAATGGCGTCGTACTGAGCGAGAAGGGCGGCAAGCGGCTGCTGCACATGGGCGATACCGATGTGTTTTCTGATATGGCGCTGATCAACGAGCTCTGGCGGCCCGATATCGGCATCGTGCCGATCGGCGACCGCTTCACCATGGGCGCGCGGACGGCCGCCTTCGCGTGCCGGTCCTATTTCAAGTTCGAAGCCGTAATCCCATGCCATTACGGCACTTTCGGCCTTCTCGATCAAACCGCCGACGGGTTCGTGGCAGCCATGGGCGGGGCCGGCGTCGCAGTGCCGAGGGTGGGAGAGGTGCTGACGTTTTGATGCGTGCGGCGGCGCAGGCGGCTCGCGGCGCGGCACGGGCTTTCTGGCGCGGTTGCGCCGGCAGGGCTTCATGGCTAAGAGAGCGGTCGTCGTGCGGCCTGCAAGTCACCCCGCCGCGCGCTTACCTGTCCGCATTGATTGCGAGGGCTCATGCACGTCGACGAGACCACGGTGAGGCGCATTGCGCGCCTGGCGCGGCTGAAGATTACCGACGAGGAAGCCAAGGGGCTCGAAAAGGAGCTGTCAGGCATTCTCGATTGGGTCGAGCAATTGAAGCAGGTGGATACGCAATCCGTCGAGCCGATGACGCGCGTCGTCGCCCAGGAGCTGAAAATGCGTCAGGACCTCGTCAACGACGGCGCCAAGGCCGACGATATCGTTCGCAATGCGCCGTTGAGTGAGGATCACTTCTTCGTCGTCCCCAAGGTTGTGGAGTAATCATATGAAGCGCTTCGTGCTCGCAATCGCGCTCGCTGCCATGCCTGCCGTGCTGGAGGCCAAGGAGAGTGCGTCGTTCCTGCAAGGAACGTATTCGACCGAGGAAGGCTGCCAGAAGCTGCAGGCGCTGGCCGCCGGCACGCAGCCTTCGCTCGAAACCGTGCCCGATACGTTGACGCCAAACGGCTTCAAGAGCTGGGAGGGTACATGCGAGTTCACCAAGATCTTCGAGCATGAGCCCGGCAAGGTCTATCTCGGCCTGATGTTCTGTACCGAAGGCGAGAGCATGACGCCGGTCAACTTCGTGTTCGTGAAGAATGACGACGGCAGCTTCGAGGTCGCGGCCACGGGCCAGGAAGCGCCCGAGCAGTTCAAGCGCTGCGCTGCGGGCGAGGAGAAGAAGTAGTCGTGACGGACCTGACGAAACTGACACTCGCCGAGGCGCGCGCCGGTCTGACGAAGCATACCTTCAGCGCGCGCGAACTGACGCAGGCGCATCTGGATGCGATCGGCAAGGCAAACCCCAATCTCAACGCCTATGTGCTGGTGACGGCGGAGCATGCGCTGGCACAAGCCAAGGCCAGTGACGCACGTCTTGCAAAAGGGCAAGGGCGGGCGCTCGAAGGCTTGCCGATCGGCCATAAGGATCTGTTCTGCACGCAGGGCATTCGCACCACCGCGTGCTCCAGGATTCTCGACGACTTCAAGCCGCCCTATGAATCCACCGTCGGGCAGAACTTGTGGGAAGCCGGCGCGGTCATGCTCGGCAAGCTCAACAACGACGAATTCGCCATGGGCTCTTCCAACGAGACCAGTGCGTTCGGCAATGTTGTCTCGCCCTGGCGGCGTAAGGGCAAGGCCGACAAGCTGGTGCCCGGCGGCTCCTCGGGCGGATCGTCGGCGGCGGTATCCGCAGGGCTGTGTCTTGCCGCAACCGCCACTGACACCGGTGGCTCGATCCGCCAGCCCGCGGCGTTGACCGGCACCGTCGGCATCAAGCCGACCTACGGCAGATGCTCGCGCTGGGGCATCGTCGCGTTTGCCTCCTCGCTCGATCAGGCCGGGCCGATCGCCAAGACGGTAGAGGATGCCGCCATGATGCTCGGCGCCATGGCGAGCCACGATGCCAAGGACACCACCAGCGTCGATCTGCCGGTACCCGACTATGTGGCGCAGATGCGCCAAGGCGTGAAGGGCCTGCGCGTCGGCGTGCCGAAGGAGTACCGCGTCGAGGGCATGTCGAAGGAGATCGAGGCGCTGTGGGAGCAGGGCATCGCCTGGCTCAAATCCGCCGGCGCCACGATTCACGAGATCTCGCTGCCGCACACCAAGTATGCGCTGCCCGCCTACTACATCGTGGCGCCGGCCGAGGCGTCTTCGAATCTGGCGCGCTACGACGGC
>CAZLHQ010000014.1:0-35014 GCA_964559355.1 uncultured Hyphomicrobiaceae bacterium | reverse complement strand
CGTGCTCGGCGACAAGGCGGAAGAAGGCTTCCGCCAGGCGCTACTCGGCAGCCAGGGCGGACTGGGCGTGTTCTTTTCCAACTGGCTCGTCGGATCGATCATGGCGCTCGGCATCGTGCTACTGTTCTGGCCGGCGATCGGCTGGATGAAAAGCAAGCTAAAGGGCTCGCAAGCAGCATAGCCTTACTCTTGACGTGTTATCGACGGACGAGTGTTGCTGAGCCGACTGCGGCGGCTGGCACACCGCTGAAAAGCAATCCGCAGGAGGAAGAAACTCGAGCATCAGGGCCCTGCCCGAATTACGGAGTCCACTCAACATGAGATACACAACACCGCTCAAGGCCATCGCACTGATCGGCGCCGTTGCGAGCACAATCGCTTTTGCTCCGGCCCCTGCTTCAGCCTGGGAGCCGACCAAGCCCGTCACCTTCGTCATTCCCGCCGGCACCGGCGGTGGCGCCGATCAAATGGCCCGCTTCATCCAGGGCGTGATTGCCAAGCATAACCTCATGTCACAGCCGCTCGTTGTCGTGAACAAGGGCGGTGGCGCCGGCGCCGAAGGCTTCCTCGAGGTCAAGAAGTCGGCAGGCGACCCACATAATATCATCATCACGCTGTCGAACCTCTTTACGACGCCGCTTGCCACGGGCGTTCCTTTCAAGTGGTCCGATATGACGCCGGTATCGATGCTGGCGCTCGACCAGTTCGTCCTGTGGGTCAACAAGGACAACCCGGCCAAGACCGCCAAGGAATACATCGCTGCCGTTGCTGCCGCCGACGACAAGTCGATGAAGATGGGCGGAACGGGTTCCAAGCAGGAAGACCAGATCATCACCGCCGCGCTCGAGCGCGTCACCGCACCCAAGAAGTTCACCTACATTCCCTACAAGGGCGGCGGCGAAGTAGCGACGCAGCTGGTCGGTGGTCACGTCAACTCGACCGTCAACAACCCGATCGAGGCCGTGTCGCATTGGAAATCGGGTGCGCTGCGCCCGCTGTGCATTTTCGATGGCAAGCGCTCGACCTACACCAGCAAGGTGACGGCTGACATGGCCTGGTCGGACATCCCGACCTGCAAGGAAGCTGGCGTCAATGTCGAATACCAGATGTTGCGCGGCATCTTCATGTCCCCCGGCGTGAAGCCCGAAGAGGTCGCCTTCTACGTCGAACTCTTCAAGAAGGTCGCGGCGACGCCGGACTGGAAAGAGTTCATGGAGAAGGGCGCCTTCAACCAGACCATGATGTCGGGTGACCAGTACAAAACGTGGGTCGCCAACGCCGAGAAGGTGCACCACGACCTGATGAAGGAAGCAGGCTTCCTCGCCAAGTAAGAAACGCCATTGACGGCCGGTTCGCGACGCCTTGCTCAAGCTGCGGACCGACCGTCGTGCCACCCTTCACAAACCCACACGATCTTGCCGGCGAATACCCGGCCAGCCGTCCCCTCAACCCATCATACCGACGACGCTGGAGTATCGAATGAATACGCCGCAACCCCACGACACGCCGCTGCTGGTGTCGAAACGGGCGATGGACATCGTCGTCGCGCTGCTGCTTTTGCTGCTAGCGGCGGTCGTGATGGTCGAAAGCGCCAATATCGGCTACGGCTGGGAGGAGGGTGTCGGCCCGGCCGCAGGCTTCTTCCCCTTCCTCGTCGCCGCAATGCTTGCCGTTTCCAGCCTTTACACGATGGTGATGGGCATCCTCGGCAAGACCGAAGATGCCGAGGAAGAGTTCATCACGCTGACCGGCCTGACGCGCATCTTGTACCTGACGGTGCCGCTGATCGCATTCGTGGCCGCCATCCACTTCATTGGCATCTACGTCGCTTCCGCCCTGTTCATCGCCGGGTTCATGATGGCATTCGGCCACAACGGCGTGCTGAAATCGATCGGGGTCGGCATCGGCGTGCCACTGGTGCTGTTCATGATGTTCGAGAAGTGGTTCCTGGTGCCGCTGCCCAAGGGGCCGCTCGAGGCCATGCTGGGCTACTGACCATATATAGTTTCTGGCCGTTACCGTGCGCGGGCCTAAGCCCTCGCTAGCCGATGCAAAATTGCGACCGCCGGCCAGCGCGCAACGCCAAGCCGCGCCGGTGCGCGAACGAACCGACAGAGTGCCGCAATGCTCGATCTCCTGCTCGCCGCCGATACTTCCGGCTTCTTTCATGCCCTCCTGGTCGAGATCGGACACATGGTCGATCCCGTATGGTGGCAGCAGAACTTCGACGAGCTGCTCAAAGTCTTCATCATCGACATCACGCTGGCAGGCGACAACGCCATCGTGGTCGGCATGGCCGCTTCCCAGGTGCCCAAAGAGCAACGCGCCAAGGTCATCTTCTGGGGCATCACCGCGGCCGTCGTACTACGCATCCTGTTTGCGGCCATCACCCAGAAGCTGCTGCTCATCATCGGCCTGACCTTGGCCGGTGGACTGCTGCTGCTGTGGGTGTGCTGGAAGATGTACCGCGGCATTGCCGACGGGCACGAGCAGGACCTCGAAACGGTCGAGGCTGCAAATGGCAACGGCAATGGCGCCGCCAACAAGAGCTTCTGGGCGGCTGTCTTGCAAATCATCGTCGCCGACGTGTCCATGTCGCTCGACAACGTGCTGGCGGTGGCGGGCGCGGCCGGTTCCAGCCAGCTCGTGCTCGTCATCGGCCTTGCCTTTTCGATCGGCCTGATGGCGGTGGCCTCGCACTTCATCGCCCGGCTGCTAGTGCGTTATCCATGGATTTCCTGGATCGGCCTCGCCATCATTTTGTGGGTGGCGCTCGACATGATCTATCGCGGCTCGCACGAGGTGACGTGCCAGGCGTTCGGCATCGGCTGCTCGGAGGACCTTTATCACGCGGTGCGCCACCGGCTGGGGATTTGATGCCGCCACGATGCGGCCGCTGATCCCATCGCCGTGTTGAAGCTCTTTTCGCTGTCCCGCTCCACGCAGCGATTGCGCTGCCGTCAGCCTCGACTATGCTGCGCTCCAATTTCGGCCGCCCATCGGGCGCCAAGCCTCAAGCTGGAGATCCTGCAGCCATGCGCCTTTCCCGTTCGTTTCTTGCCACAGCCGTCATCCTCGCCCTGACCGGCGCATTCGCACCGGGCGCCGATGCCCAGCGCGCACCCTATGGCTCCAACCGTTACGACGACCGCTATGATCAGCGCCAGGGACAAGGTCAGTCGCAGGGCCGCAACGTTCCCGGCCAGTTCGACTACTATGCGCTGGTGCTGTCCTGGAGCCCGACCCACTGCGCCGCCAACGGCGAACGCGACGGCGATGAAACACAATGCGCGCGCCGCGATGGCCGCCGCTACAATTTTGTGCTGCACGGACTGTGGCCGCAGTACGAGCGCGGCTACCCCGAGAGCTGCCCGACGCGCGACCGCCCGTTCGTGCCCGATCGCGTCATCGACGGCATCATGGACATCATGCCAAGCAAGCGGCTCGCCATCCACGAGTACAAGAAGCACGGCACCTGCTCGGGGCTCGATCCGGCAGGCTACTACGATCTCGCTCGCCAGCTCTTCAACCGCGTGCGCATCCCTGAGCGCTACACGAACCCGTTCGACGTACAGTTCGTGGCGCCCGAGGAGTTCATGCGCGAGATGATCGCCGCCAATCCGGAATTGAAGCCGGATATGATGGCGATCTCGTGCGGCGGCCCCGGCAACCGGCTGCGCGAAATCCGCATTTGCCACACCAAGAGCGGCCAGCTTCGCCCATGCGGACACAACGAGAACCAGCGCAAGCTGTGCTCGGCCCGCCAGATGTACGTGCCGCCTGTGCGCTCGACCTGGAAAGACCCCGCCGCAGCAGGCAAGGGCGCCCACCCCCAGCAACGCCGCGACGAGCCGGCCAACCGTAGCGACGAACGTGGCGGACAGGGCCAGCCGCGCAGCAAAGACTACCTGCCAGGGCCACGCGGTATCTGAGCCGGTCTCGGCCGTGCGTGTGGAAAAGCCACGCATGGCCTTGCCGCTGCCGCATTGGCCGGTTGTCAGCGAGCCTGCCACTCCGCAGACTTTCACGAGATGATTCGTGGACTTATGCGGCGGACCGGTTCGTGACGGCGGAATTTTCGCAAGACCCAGATGGACTGGCCAGCGTTGAGGCAGCGCGGAACTTGGAGCGCGCCGTTGCGCTTGCCCGTGATCGCGCGATGCCGGGAATATCCAAGGGCGATGCCCTTGATCCGCTCTTGCATCGGCCCGGCACCCAAACTGCCCCGCCACTGGTCGCCGACAGTAAAGCCCCGGCGAGATGGCGTACCCGCACGCTCATCGGCACCAGCGTGCTGGCGTTTTTTGCCGGCGCGCTCGCTTGGCATCTTGTCGGCTTCTGGAGCTTTGTTTCCGGTATCGTCTTCAATCCGCAAGGCGGCGAGACAATCGCGCGGCCAGCGACAGTTCGCGACGGTGCGGTCTCCGCCAAGGCCTCCGGCCATTTGCCGCAAATGCCGGCCAGCGCTGGTGCTGCCACTGCCGCCGTCACGCCGCTGCCATCTGCTACGCCCTCGGCGCAGGCGGTTGCTGCTTACAACGCGCCACCTTCAACCGCCGCAAGTGAAGTGCTGGCCGATTTGCTGCAATGCTCGATCGCGTCGAAATCGCCCGGCACGCATCTGCCAACGATCGTTCATGCCTGCCCGCCAATGCGCCAGCGCCTGCCGCAGGTCTCGGGTTCCCAGCGCGCCGACCGGCAGCTCGACGCACGCGAAGCTGCAAACCGACTCGCCAACGGCTGGCAAACCGGCATCTCGCAAATCGAGACCGGCTCGATCAGCAAGCCGGACTGAGCCGCGCCCGCCGCGTCGTCCACCTGAAGCTCGAAGTGCAACCAAACGGCATGCCTCGAGAATTGCCGCCGCCCCATTGCCGTCCACAAACCTCGATAGAGCCTGATCGTCCGAAACGAGAACGTCTGCGCAATTGCCTCGGACGTGAATCAGAATCTCTATCAAAGGGTTAGGCCAGACCGCCGCATGAGGCGATCGTATTTGGGTAGAACCTAGCGGTGGGGCCGTCTTACGGAAGATCGATCACGACATGCCGGGGGGCAAATGGACTACAAGGCCGGTCAGTGCTGGCGCTACGATGCGCCGGAAGGGTTCGAGAGTTCTCGACTCGTCATCGGCGCGATTGCCTCGTTCAGCGGCGATGCCCGTATCATCTGCTGCAGCGTGTTCGATGCGCCCGAGCGCCAGGATGACGGACGCATCCAGCCCGTCACCATTCCCTTCCTTCCGCTGAGCGAGCCGGCATTCGCCGCGAGCGTCACCGGACCCGACGAGTCGGGCGAGGCCATGTTGCCAGATGGATTTACAACAGCGCTGGCGCAATGGCGCGACGACCCGCGTGGACTGACCTGCTTCACCGTCCCCTACGACGGCTCACTCGACCGGCTGATAGCGCGGCAGATGGCGGCGATCGTCGGCACCGACGCGGCATAGTTCGGATTAGGTCGTAAATTCAGCGCATCAAGCCGCCGACTTGCGGACCCGTTCGGTGCGCCAGGACAACGGCGCCGGCACGATATAGCCCAATGCCGAAGGCGCATCGCCAGCGCCGAGCCGGGTCGGGTCGAGGCTCCAGGCCTTGGCGACCTGCATCACCTGATCCTCGGTCGGGCTCAACAGGATTTCGCCGCCGGTATCGCCGGACCGCCCCTTGACGCCGCGCAGCTCGAACAAACGCAGCCCCAAGGCCTGTTCCTCGCGCGTCGGCTTTCCCTTGCTCCACACCAGCCCTTGATCCGTGCTGGCAAAGGCGCGCGTCAAGCGACCGTCGCGGAACCGCACCCAGGCGAAAAAGTCGAGCGCTGGATAGCAGAAATAGTACTGCACATCGGAAAATTGCGAGGCGAGGCTCGCCAGCAGCGGCGAGCATTTGTCGACGTAGTTGGCGCCCACCGGATGCGGCAGCGCCAGACTGACGACGAATGTCCAGCCATCGACAGGCGGGCTGACAAAAATGCGTTCGGAGCCGAGCCGGTTGTCGTAAACGGTGCCGATGCCGGAATTCCAGTTGGCCGCCGTCTCGCCAACAAGCCCCATCGCATCGATGACGGCCTCGGTGTCTTGCGAGCGCACCGCGAGCCACGACATATCGTAGCCGAAGGCGTGCGGCCGGTCTGGCGCCAGCTCGTAGATGACACGGCCCCGCCCCATCCGCGGCGCCAGCCAACAGGTGGCCACGCCGACAGTTGCAGCAACGAGGAGTGATACGATGAGGATCACGACCGCAACGCTCCTGGTCCGGCGGTACCATGATCGATAAATTGCACCGGCCCCTCCTTGCAAGCGCGAACACCTCGCACGTTGGGGAAAAGACTTGCGCTGTAGCCGTGGAAGCCGATGGAAAGTGGCCCGCGACAACCGGCAGCGGGGTCATGACACCGATAGCGACGGGCCACCCATCGTCGCGAGGGCGCACCGGCAAGAGGCCAGGCCGGGCGGTCGCAGACCTTTGGCCCAGGTTCCGGGACTTGCGGGGATCCCGATGAGGCACGAGCCTTGGTCGTGCGCAAGCTAGCTCATGCTCATGTCAGTTTGATGTATATACGCCGACAGGCTTGTCAGCGCTTGATTTTCAACGCTGTTCCGCCACCTTAATGAATGCAAACAGCGGAGGGTGAGCCATGGCGGGATTTGGATCGGTGCCGAGTGTATCGGGTGGCATGAGGCATTCGGGCAGAGGCGGCAGCGCCGACGACATCGATTTCGAGATCAAAGGCCACGAGATGCAGTTCGTCGAGATCGAACTCGATCCCGGCGAGAGTGCGATTGCTGAAGCCGGCTCGATGATGTTCAAGTCGCCGACCGTCGACATGGACACGATCTTCGGCGACGGCACCGTCAAACCCAAAGGCCTGTTCGGGCACATCGCCAGCGCCGGCAAACGGCTGCTGACGGGCGAGAGCCTGTTCATGACGGTGTTCACGCAACAGGGACAGGGTAAGGCCCGCGTCGCCTTCGCAGCACCTTATCCCGGCACCATCCTGCCATTTCATCTGGCCGACATGGGCGGCGCGATGATCTGTCAGAAGGACGCCTTTCTTTGCGCGGCAAAGGGCGTCTCGGTCGGTATTTACTTCCAGAGGAAGATCATGACCGGCCTGTTCGGCGGCGAAGGCTTCATCATGCAGAAGCTGGAGGGCGACGGCTACGCCTTCGTTCATTGCGGCGGTACACTGGTCGAAAAGGTGCTGGCGGCGGGCGAGGAGCTGCACGTCGACACCGGCTGCTTGGCGGCCATGACGCCGTCGGTCGAATTCGACGTCGTCCGCGCCGGCTCGGTCAAGTCGATGATCTTCGGTGGCGAGGGCGTCTTCTTCGCCCAACTACGCGGCCCGGGCAAAGTCTGGCTGCAATCGCTGCCGTTCTCGCGGCTGGCCGGGCGCGTGCTGGCCAATGCCGGGCCTGCTGGTGGCGTCGGCGAGGGCAGCATGTTGGGTGGGCTCGGCGGAATTTTCGATGGCGACAACAGTTGAGCGTGGGACACTGAAAAGAATGCCACACAGCGCAATTCAGCAATACGGTTGATCGGTCCGGTGCAGACGACAGCTCGACGCTCGACGATACATGGCTTTGCCCTCCTCATCGCCCTCACGGCCTCCACCGTGATGGCAAAGGCGGAGCCTTCAGCCTGCATGCCGGATATTGCAACGGGAAACGAAGAGCCCGTCATCCGTCAAATGCTCTGGGGCTCGTTCTCACTCGTCGACGAAAATGGAGCCGTTCTGGCGACGAGACGGCGCGGTGAGGAACCCGTCATCAGCTTGCCTCAGTCCGCAATCGTCGCGGCCTTGCACCGGCCGGGCCCGAGCGCCGACCAGATCGTCGCCATGTGGGATTTCCTCGCCAACGAGGATCATGCCGATCTGGTGACGCTGCCTATCGTGCGTGCGCTGGCCGCGGTGACGCGGACGCCGGTGACGCGGGAAGCCCTGTGGAGCGAGCTTGCCGAACTGTCTAAGCCACCCAAAGGCGCACGAAGCGCTTCAGCGCGCACGCTGCTCAATCTGTTCGAACGGCACCGTGACGAGCTGCTGGCGCTCATTCCCCCGATCCGCGAAACGGAAGGCGGCGGCGACGAGATGGCCCGCCTCATGACGTCGACGCGCGTCTTCGGCAAGACCATCGAGCAAAGTCTCGACCACATGGTTGCGCGAAATCCCGGTGCGGTGGCGCGCATGATCGAGCGCGAGCGTGAGCGTGGCCGCCCCGTGCCTTGGGAGGATCGCGGCTTTACGGCGATGATGCGCTGGAAGGAGGCGCACCTCGTCAGCGGCGCTCCGCAAGCCCCGCGCACGATAGAGACGCTCGATTGCGTCGGAGAAACCTTCATCACGATCTTCAACGCCCTGCATTCTCTCGATGAGCGCTACCGCAAGCAGATGCTGCGTGGCCTTGGCCCGGTCGAGCTGTTCAATGCGGCGGTCGGCGGCGAGCAGGAGCTCTATCGGCTTGGCACCTCGGGCTATCGCGACTACCTGCACCCCACGATCCTGGAGGGAATAAAGCAAAGCGGCTCCTTCGGGGCCTTCCTGGAGAAAGCGGCACCATCTTGGCTCGGCGAGACCGGCCCGGCGACGCGATCACGGCGCAGCATGGTATTCGTGCGCATTGCCTCCTCGTTCGGCATGCTCGATTCGGTCCTCGATTGGGTGCGCGATCGCAATCGCTTCATCGAGGAGGCGATTTCAGCACTCGGCGACCCACGCGCGTTCGAGGGCAGCACCACGATCGTGCTCGACCTGCTGACGATTCCGGCTGCTACACCTCGCGCGGCCGAGTTCAAAAGCGATCTTCTCAATCGTCTCTTTGACCGATACCGGACCGAGGCAAGTGCTGAACGGCGCAGCGTCTTCGGCAGCATGCTTTCCGCCTACCAGACGGTGACGGGAGACCGACGCGACGTCGGCATCGATCGTGACTTTCCGCTCGATCGTTCGCTGCTTCACGTCCCATTCGACCGGCTGTTCGAGACGCCGGGCAACGGCCGGCTCACGCACCGAATGTTCATGCGCCTGCACGATGACATCGACGCAGCCGTCACATACACGAGCATTCGCACCGCGATGCGATCGCTCGGGGCACGCATCCACAAGCACGAGAACTACACCTTGTACCGGCTTGAGAAGCGGCGGCGCATCATCGAGATCTACGTCAACAAACCGAGCGAGGCCGGCATCGATCATGGGATCGGCGACATCGGCAAGGCGCTTGGCCAAAACCCCATTCATACCGTGATCGGGCGTGGACACACCGGCATCATCACGCCATTGCAGGCCGATGCGCGACGTCTGCTCGGTGAACGCATTGCCAGCGTCGCCGCCGTCGTCGTCGGCTCGTGCGGAAGCGATGCGTCGGTACGCGATATGATTGGAACCTTTGGCACCGTGCCGATCGTCACCACCAAGTCGACCGGGCGCCGGGTCATCAACAATGCCATCGTAGAGAGCTACATCAAGGCACTCCTCGATCTGCCGAAAGGCACGGCATTGTCGATCACATCGCTGGTCGACACGTCGCTATCGCAGTTCCTCACGCCAAAGACCGACGAGGAGTTGCGCGAGGATGCCAAGCTCTATCGCGTCAATCTGGCCGTTGTTCTCGCCGCGCAACTTTTCGACACGCATGTGCATCGGCAAACCCGTCTGCAGCGCAGTGCCAGCGAGTAATGACCAAGGCCGCACCGGGCAGCGCAGACGCCAGCGCTATTCGGCCGCGTCAGCCAGCGGCACGCGAGGACGCGCAGCAGTGACAAGCGCATTTTCCTCTTGATCGAGCGGGAAACCGAACCTCTGCGCCAAGGTCGGGCCATTGCGCATACGCCGGTCGCGCATCAAGAAACACCAGATCTCGTGTAGCCAAACGCGGCGACCGATCCGCGCATACCAGCGCATGCCATGGTGCGCGGCCAAATCGCGGTTGAGATAAGTCCGCACGAGCGCTCGCGGCCGCGCCTGCATGGCGACCTCGAGCAGCTTGATGGCGAAGAACGTCACGAACGCCGGCAACCTTTCGTTGGCAAGCACCTGATGCTTGTAATCCCAGCGGCGCTGGTCGGGCTGGATAACGCGACGGCGCATCGCCTGGCGATAGAACGGCGTCCAACGGTGCGGCGTGACAAAGAGCGTGATGATCTGGTCGGGATCAAGCCCGATCAACCTTCGGAATGCGCGCCAGTAGTCGGCCAGGCCTTCGTCTTCGAAGCCAACGACATAAGAGACAAGCGAGAGGATGCCGTGACGGCGCAGCAATTGGACGGCGCGGCGATCGGTTGCGGCATGCCCGCCCTTCCTGATTTTCTCCAAGGTCGCCTCGTCGGTATGCTCGGTGCCGATCAATACGCGCACGAAGCCCGCCTTGCGATAGAGATGCAGCATGTCGGCATCGCGCACGATGTCGTCGGCGCGCAAGGTGGCGATCATCGTCAAATCGAGCTTCTGCGCGATGATGGCTTCCAAGAGCTCGCGCCAAAGCCGCGGCGAGGTTGTGGGATTTTCATCGGCAAAGCTGATCAGGCGCACGCCATGCTCGTGATGGAGCCGTCCAAGCTCGCGGGCGAACGCCTGTGGGTCGCGATGCCGCCAGCGGGACCAGTAGCCGCGCTGGCCGCAGAACGTGCACAGATGCGGACAGCCTCGCGAGAACTGCACGACGACGCCGCGCATGCCGCCGTAATAGCTGTAGTTGGCGTGGTCGATCAGTTCCCAGCCGACGCGATAGCGATCAAGGTCGCGAATCATCGGCGCCTTGCCGGAGGTGACGGGAACGCCATTGCGACGAAAGGCGAGACCCGGAATTTGCGCGTAGCCCGTTTCATTGTCGAGGGCGCACATGAGCCGCCGGGTCGTTTCCTCGCCTTCGCCGCGCACGATGATGTCGATTTCGCCGAGTTCCTCCAGCACCTCGCGCCAGTGATAGGTTGGGAACACGCCGCCGTAGACGAACTTCGCATGCGGTAGCCCGGCGCGCGCACGGCCGACGATAGCGGCAACCGCGGGATGCGCGGATGTCGAGCCGTTATGTCCGATCAGCACGGCGTCCGGCGCCAGTGCGATGACACGATCGGCGACACGCTCGTCGGCCTCGTTGGTGCGATCGGCATCGATCAGCAGCACGTCGTGGCCGTCGTCGATCAGCGGGCCGCCGATTGCGAGCAGACCCAGCGGCGGCAGAATCTCGTGCGGCATCCTCGAGCCAATCGACTGGTGGGCGGGGTTGACGATGACAATGCGCATGCTCCCCTCCCAATTAGCGGCTACGGCCGATGCGGCGGCTGATCAACCCATCGGCCCATGCCGAAAATGCTTCGCGCGTTACCATCGGCGCGCGGCATCCGTCAGGCGTGGCTTTCGTGGGCGCCGTCGTTGCGACTGCGGCGGTCGCTCCCGGCTCGGCATCAGTTTCGACAGAAGCGACTGGTGCGTTCACGGCGCTGGCGAGCGTCTGCGCGGCAACGACGACGAGGCTCGAAAGCGCCAGCAGGCCATGCACCATGCTGCGTTCGATGCTGACGGCTGGCGCACACAACGGCAGCAGAACGGGTTGCCGATGCGTCGGATCTTCTTGGCTGCAAGCGGCGGTGAGGATCGTATCGAGCATGGTGTTCGGGTCCTGTACACGGGTTGACGTTGATGCCCCTCGACGCCAATTTCCCGAACCATCCGAGCTTGTTGTATCGTCTTGTTCCGGCCTTTTGCGGCACGCTGCGCCGGCTTGCGCCTTGTTTGGCCACGATTGTGCGGATATGTGATGCGTTGTCCGGGGTGGACGGAGATCTTGCTTGGCCAAGCGATTGGAAGGCGGCGGCGTGACGACACCTGAAGTGCACGCGGCCATGTCGCGATTGCGCGAAGAGATTGCGCGGCGGCGCATCTCGCGTCAGGCGCTTGCAGACAAGGCGCGCATATCTCTCTCGACGCTGGAAAAAGGCCTATCTGGCCGACGGCCGTTCACGCTAGCGACGCTGGTCCGCATCGAGGATGCGCTCAGCGTCAGCCTGCGGCCCTTGCCCGTCGCCGCCGATGCGGCGCTCGCCAATGGCGTGCAAGCAACCGCCCCCGACGAGCTTGGCAACTACTCGCGCGCATCCGTGGCGTGGATCATCGGCTCGCATCTCACGCTGCGTCCCTCGTTTGGCGATCCGCGCGCGGTCTATGCCTTTCGCACCGACATTTCCTGGGACGAGACGACCTCGCGGCTGGTGTTTCGCGAAGCCGAACGCGTCGATCAGGACTTCACGCAGTTCGGCACGGTCTCGGTGCCGCAGCAGTCCGGACACATCTACCTCGTCACCAACCGGCATGGCCAGTTCCGGCTGACAGTGGTGACGCGGCCGACCATAACCGGCGAGATGCACGGGCTCGTCACGACGTTGCGCGCCGGCATGGGGGCACACCTGTCGCCGGTCGCCACGCCCATCGTCTTGAAGCCGATCGTCAACGGCGAGCGACATTCTTTCGGGCGCATCGCATCAGGACACGCCGCATACGCGAATTACCGCGCGCTGCTGAAACGCACTCTGGACGAGCACTACGCCAGCCTGCTGGGGTTGTGAGGACAGCTCACCTCGCCATCGCTCCGCGCGCAAGTTCGGGCGCATCATGAAAATGCGGATCGAGCCCTTTTTCGGACAGCGCTGCGCCAAGCTTCATGCGCAAGAATCCCGATGAACCGTAGCGCGTCACATCAATGTAATGGGTCTCGACCATGTCGTGCACCATGGCGGAATAGCTGTCGAAAACCTCAGGAGCGATGGTGGCCCCCGAATAGTTGACGATGGCATAGACCTTGTGGCCGATCGGCTTGACGATGCGATCGACCGTGCGGCGAATCTCTCGCACATCGCGCTCGCTCTTGATTTCGATGCGCTCGAAATCGACAAACAGCACGTTCAGACCCGCATCATAGCTGAAGCGGCTGCCGAGCGGCTGGGCCAGCATGCGCTCGCGCAACCCCATCGGCTCGTCGAGGAAGATCGCTTCGTCCATATGCTCGGGCACATTGATGATCGGCATAAAATCCATTTGCGCGAGGATGTCGCGCTCGATGTCGATGCCAGGCGCCACCTCGACAAGCTCCATGCCGCGCTCGGTCAAGCGGAACACGCAACGCTCAGTGACGTAGAGCACCGGCTGGCCGCGCTTCATCGCATAGGCGCCCGAGAACGTGCGATGCTCGACTTCGCGCACGAACTTCTTCGAGGCGCCCTCCTTGCGGATGTCGAGCACGCCGTCCTTGATCGCGATATCGAGCCCGCCAGCGGTGAATGTGCCGACGAATACGACCGCCTTGGCATTCTGAGAAATGTTGATGAAGCCGCCAGCGCCGGCAAGCTTGGGGCCGAACCTTGAGACGTTGAGATTGCCCTGCTGATCGGCCTGCGCCAATCCGAGAAATGCCATGTCGAGACCGCCGCCATCATAAAAATCGAACTGATAGGGCTGATCGACGATCGCCTGCGTGTTGGTCGCCGCGCCAAAATTAAGTCCCGACGCCGGCACGCCGCCAATCACACCCGGCTCGGCGGTGAGCGTCATCAGATCGATCACCCGTTCTTCGGCTGCAACGCCGGCGACGCCTTCCGGCATACCGATACCGAGATTGACGATGACGTTGGGGCGCAGCTCGAGTGAAGCGCGGCGCGCGATGATCTTGCGCTCGCTCAACTCCATCGGCTTCAGCGACGTCATCGGCACGCGCATCTCACCGGCAAAAGCGGGCGAGTAGGGCTCGGCGAACGTCTGCATGTGGTATTCGGGTTTTTCTGCCACCACCACGCAGTCGACCAGGATGCCGGGAATCTTCACCTGCCGCGGATTGAGGCTGCCGCGTTCGGCAATCCGCTCGACCTGCACGATCGTCATGCCACCCGAATTCTTGGCCGCCATGGCAATCGCCATCGCCTCCAGCGTCAGCGCTTCCTTCTCCATCGTCACGTTGCCATCGGGATCGGCCGTGGTTCCCCGCACGATGGCGACATCGATTGGAAACGTGCGGTACAGCAGGAACTCCTCGCCTTCTAGATCGATGAGGCTGACGAGATCGGCTTTCGTACTGGCGTTGATCTTGCCGCCGCCATGCCGCGGATCGACGAACGTGCCAAGCCCGACGCGGGAAATGTGCCCGGGCTTGCCGGCGGCGATGTCGCGATAAAGGTGCGTGATGACGCCTTGCGGAAGATTGTAGGCTTCGATCTCGCCCGCCACCGCCAGCTTCTGCAATTTCGGCACGAGGCCCCAGTGACCGCCGATCACCTTGGCTACAAGGCCCGGATGGCCGAGATGATTGAGACCGCGATCCTTGCCGTCGCCCTGGCCCGCGGCATAAACGAGCGTCAGGCTCGCGACCTTGGGCCCCTCGTGCGCCGCATCCGCTTGCTCCGCCAGGTAACGCTGCTCGAGCGCCACGGCGATGTTTTCGGCAAACCCGATGCCGACGAAGCCGCCGGTTGCCACCGTATCGCCGGCGCGAATCAATTGCACCGCATCGCGCGCGGCGACAATCTTGCCGTTCAACATTGTTTCGAGCGCAGTGCGCTTCATCCGGCGTGTCATGTCGTTTCTCTTGGTGAGCGTCTCTCAGCGAATTCGCTCTACTTCTATCATCGGGTCGTCAAATCACCTTGCACCAGAATATCGCCGCCAGATTCGGCATTCGCGTGGTGGCGTCAAGCAAAGCAATCTGATTGCTTGCACTTTGCAAACAGAAACCGCCGGCGCAATCAGCGCGCCCACACCAAAAGTGCTGGCATACAAACCGGTTGCCTGCACATCTGCCGGCGCAAAAGGCACATCGATCTCAGCCGCCTCCCCTCAATCGCCGGCATCGGCCAGCGAACCCTTGCGGACCGTGCGCCGGTCTTCCTGTTCGACGGCTGCGTGATCGGCATCGAAAACGATTCGCTCGGTCCCCGACAGCGCCACAAAGCGCTTGCCGCGGGCGCGCCCGATCAGCGTCAAATCAGCCTTGCGCGCCAGCTCCACGCCCCACGCCGTGAAGCCCGAGCGCGAGACGAGAATGGGAATGCGCATCTTCACCGTCTTGATCACCATCTCCGAGGTGAGACGGCCGGTGGTATAGAAAATCTTGTCTTCCGGCGGAACGTGGTTGACGAACATGTAGCCGGCGATCTTGTCGATGGCATTGTGGCGCCCGACGTCTTCCATGTAGACCAGCGGCTTATCCTGACGGCACAGGACACAGCCATGTATGGCGCCGGCCTTGAGATAAAGGCTCGGCTCGGTATTGATTTTCTTGGCCAGCGCATAGAGCCAGGACGTCTTGATGCGCGCCTCCCGCGCAAGCTCGATCGTGCCGAAGTTCTCCATCAGATCGCCGAACACGGTGCCTTGCGCGCAACCCGACGTCTGCACCTTCTTCTTCAGCTTTTCCTCGTAGCTCGTCTGCCGCTCGGTCCTGACGACGACGGTCGAAATATCCGCGTCATACTCAACCGCAGTCACGACATCGGCGGCATGAAGCATGCCCTGGTTGAGCAGGAAGCCAATCGCGAGCAGATCGGGATGATCGCCGATCGTCATCATCGTCACGATCTCGCGGGCATTGAGGAACAGCGTCAACGGACGCTCGGTCACGACATCGGTCGTCACCTCGTTGCCGTCCTGATCGATGCCCGACACAGCCTGCGACAAGCGCGGATCGTCCGGTGTCGGGCGCACCTGGAATTCCTTCATGTCGATCTCCTTGCCCCACACCATCCCAGCGCTGCTTGCACATGCGCCGTAATTTACGGCTTCCGGCGTTTGGCCTGCAAATTTGCCGGCAAACATGAGAGTACGCTGCACACGCCCTACATGCGCTTGCCGCCGTACCAACACATCGGATCGAGTACGCGAATGGCGCGGTTATCTTCAAGCGGCTTGCTGGCATCCAGCGCCAGCGCCTTGGCTGCTGAGCCCATCGCAGGTTCACCCCCGTGACTTTGACACGCGGCATTCGCAGCCGCCAGCGCAACGGCCTCGGCCGCGTTGCGTGGCGCACCGCCAGCAAGACCGAACATCGCCGAACCGCGCGGCATGACCACCACTTCGGTGGCGGCGATCACGTCACTTGCGGACTTGCCCTCGACATCGGACGCAGCCATGACGACCAGCACATTGCCGAGGTTCATCAGCGAAGCAGCCGGTGATGCCGCCGGCGCCTGTGGGCTTGAAGGCGGCGCGGGAGGCGCGGGAGGCGCTGCAGTCGCAGGCGGCATGCCCTGCATCCCTGATTGCGCACCAGCCTTGCTTGCGGCGGGTAACGCGCCTGCGACGATGAAAACGTGCTCCTTGAAGCGCTCCGATGCCTGGCGGATCACTTGTCGCATCGCATCGGTTTCGAGCGGCAGCGCCACGGCGATGATGCGCGCGGGCGTATTGACGGCGAAGGCGATCGCTTTGGCCAAGGCTTGCGGATTGCCACGCGGGGCGCGCACCGGCACCAGACGGCCGCGCGCGTATCCTGACAACAGCGTCTGCGCGATCGAGGTCGAATTGTCGGTGCCGGCGGCATCGGCGCCCTCACCTGTGGCGGCCGAGAACGGCGTGCGATCGTCATCGACCACATCCCAGCCGATCAGTTCGCCTTCGCCATCGCGGGCAAGCCGCGCGGCCAAGGCCGGATCGCGGTAGTCGATTCCTCCGGCGATCAATGCCACGGCATGGCCGCCGGGGTCCTGCCCGGGAGGTGGCTTGGGATCGGCAGCGCGCACCTCGCCAGCGCTCCAGCCCAAGGTCGCAGCCAGTACCGAAAGGATGATCAATAGACGTGGCATGGCCTCTCCTGGCGTCGTGACCAAGACCCCCGCCGTATGTCCCGCGGAGGCATCATGGCGGGGACGGGGCGATCGCCGCGCTCGTCTCAGTTCTCATGTGAGCTTTGCGTAGCCCGCTTGGGCGGCAGAACCTGCAGGTCTTGTGCCGCGCCGGCCCTTTCCGAGTCTGCCTGTCCGCTGATGTCGCCATTGGCGATATCACGGGTTGCATCGGCAGCCGCGCGCGCCACGCGATTCGTCAACGGGCCGATGACACGCGCCACAAGGTCCGCCATGCCGGCGATATCGTCGAGAGCGAACACCGGCAGCCCGTGGCCATCCACCTCATGATCGGCGGCGATCGCGATGACGTTCGGGTCCTCGGCCGAAAGCGGACGGCGCGTGAACGAAGCCAGTCTGCGGGCCTCGATCTTCGGGATGGGCGCCGACTTGTAGCCTTCGACGATGATGAGGTCGGCGGGCTCCAGCGCGGCAATAACCTCCTCGAAATTAGGTTCTGGCGCACCTGAGAGCTCGGTGACGATTGCCCAGCGCTCGGCCGAAACCACCGCCACTTGCTGCGCTCCGGCGCGGCGATGGCGCGCACTGTCGGTATCGCCGTCGTCGATCTGGAAGGCATGGTGGGCGTGCTTTACGGTGGCAACCTTGAAGCCGCGGCGCGTGAACTCCTCCACCAGCCGCACGGTGAGCGTCGTCTTGCCGGACTTTTTCCAGCCGGCGATGCCGATGATCGGAGTTGTGCGAGGCTTATGGGTCAAGCGTGGCATCCTTGGCAGGCAATGGCGAGTGCATGCGACGTCTAACACAAGTGCGCGCCGCGCAATTACCTTGCTGCGCGGCCAATAGAGATTAGTTAGCAGCAGCGCTCAGGAAACAAGCAAACGGCGCGCCTCATCGAGTTCGTCGGGTGTGTTGGCATTGAAGAACGGGTCCACCTCCTGACCGCCTCTTGAAACCGGTGCAAAATCAACGCTGAGCGTACCATGCCGGTCGGTCCATGCCAGCACCTTCCTGACGCCGTCGTGCAGGGAGCGCTCCAGGTCGTCCGCCAGTGCAACCGGCCACAAGCCGATCACCGGATGCAGATGGCCGCCCGAGCGCGCCAGCGCAATCTGCTCGCCGCCTTTCGCCCCCGCCAGGGCTGCAACCAGGCGCTTCACCAGCTCCGTGGGCAGGAACGGGGCATCTGTGGAGACCGTGGCGATGAATTGCGCACGCGGCACATTGACGGCGGCCCAGCGCATGCCAGCCAGCACGCCCGCCAACGGACCGACATGGCCGCCAACCGTATCGGCGACCAGCGGCAGCGCGAAAGCGGCAAACCGCTCCGGGTCGCCATTGGCATTGATAACGAGCGCCGAGACCTGCGGCGACAGCCGATCGATGACATGGCCGATCATCGGCTTGCCCGCGATCTCGAGCAGGCCTTTGTCACCTTGGCCTGCTCCCGAGGCAAACATGCGCCGCGATTGCCCACCCGCCAGCAACACGCCGACAACCGGCGCGGATCCGAATTTCTCGTCGGGCGTGTTCGCCATCATGAACCTGACTTGGACGGCGTCGGCCATGCGCGGGCGCAATCGCGGACAGGCGCCGGCGGCTCTTCTGCGCCCATATCAGCCGGGCTGCTTTCCGCCGGGCCGCTTTCAGCCACACCGCATTCGGCCGCGCGATAAGTCTCCAGCGCGGCCTGCTCCTCGAGCTTCACCAGCACACCACACGCGGCCCCGATGCAGGCATCCTCACCTTTCATCTTGAGTGCGATTTCTCGAGCCTCAGCGGGTGTGGACCGGGGCTCGCTTCGCACATCATGCGGCGCGTTGGCGCGATCGTGCGATGTCGATGGCATTCTTGCGCTCAAGCCTTTTCGTCGCGGCCCGATTTCGGCACGATTGCCGTTGCCGCGTGCATGTCCAGGCGATCTCGCAACATAAAAACGGGTTCCTGCTCGAACAACCGTCGATCATCCTCAGCCTGTTGCTGAAGGTGCACGTTGTCGTGCCGCTGCTCCACCACGTTGTGCTCTTCTACAAATGCCTCGACCATCGTCAGCAGCCGCTTGGGCATGGCGAGCCGGTCAACCGTGGCAAATGCCATGTCGCTATGCACTTGCGCTTCGAACGGGGAAGCGGTGACGGCATGGACGCTAACCGGACGCGGGGCGGCGGGATCGTTCTCTTCGCGCAGCACCACGTAAATCGAAGGCTCGCCATTGGCGAGATTGACGCAATACGACATCGACTCGCGGCGCTGCAGCACGAGCGGTACCGTGGCCGCATGTAACTCTGAAATCGCGTTCTTGCGAGTGAACTCGCGCCAATCGGCCTTCGCGGGCGCATCGAGAAAAATTCCCACGGCGCGCCACCTGTATTCCTGCCACGGACGATCAATCTTTTCTCTGGCCACGACCACTCCCAGTGGAACCGTGATCTCAATCGGCATGGAACCTCCCAGACACCTGGACCGCAGGGTCACTACTAAAGTTTATAGTACACTGCGACGATTGGTCCAATCCCTTATCGATAAAGCACTTGGCGCTTGCAGTTCTTTTTTTGGCAGGGAGCTGGACCGGGCGGGGCGGCAAAAAAAGCGGCCCTAGCGCATGGCGTGGGAAGCTGCCGACAACGATTGTCGACCCGACGTTGACGTCTCAACGCACGGTGCGTGGCGGGCGGGATTCTGATTGCAGGAGATTTAGCCGGCGATCCGCTGAAACCAGCAAAGCGGACGTCAGATGATCTCATCTCCGCATGAATAGGCGATTGGCGTCAGGTCGCGCCTGCCAGATCAAAGCTGCATGACGTGCGTTGAGCTGCCGGCGCATTCGAATGCCGCCGCCAAGCCGTGGCGCCGATCAGCTTCCATCCGGGCCTTGTAGGACGCGAATGTGCCGCGTCCGAAAGCTAATGTCGCGATCGCCGCGCAAAGCGCCGCCATCGCATACCCGCCCCACATAACGGGGGCGGACTTGCGTTGGAGGCGCGCTTCCTCACCCCCACCCGGCGCGAGTGCACCAATTTGCTTGCCTGGGATCGAGACACTTGCCGGGCCACCGCGACCTGACATCGGCGCCAAGCCGGTCGACTTCCGGCCAGCGCGCAGCCAGTTCCAGAGCGTGGCGTCGCCCTTGCCGTCGCTACGCGAAAGCCCGAGTCTTGTAGCGGCGTCGCTGGCCGAGGCGCCGATGGCACGGATGAAACTTTCGCTCGCACCGCGATCTTGAGCCGCGCAGGCGTTGGCAGCAAAGCAGGCCGACAGCACTATGATCGCGACGGCTGGCAACAGACCTGTTTTCGCGGCGCGCAAACAACCGCCCATGACTTCGATTGCCTCGCATATGCTAGCTCCCGGCGTACTGGTAGTGTCGAAATAGGTTACCGGCATAGATTCGGCTGAACGCAAGAGCCGGGCCATGCACCCCGCTTCTGCCCGCGATCGAGCGTTTGGCCCAACCGCACACGCAGTGCACCTGGCGGAACTCGCACCCGCACCACGAATGCAACCGGTCGCGAGATCGGTTGCAAAATACAGATTGTATATACGGCACCAGGCCGAACCCGCCGCAATTTGACACATCTGCAGGCATTTCTACCGGACACGACGCATGTTGGTACATGGGGACACAAACAACATGATTTTGCAGAGGGTTTGCCATTCGCGTAAGGGCTTGGCCGACTTGTTTACACTTGCCATCCGCGCCACTTTCAGCGGTACTAGTGCTGTATCCAGCCCGGCACAGCTCGCGTTGCCAAGTCCATAGGCAATATGCAGCCGCACTGGCGCTCAGGCCCGCACCATGGATTGCGCCGATGGACTCACCAGTCACCCAGATCGAGGCCGGCAAATCGCCCGCCGCCACACCGCTGATCGACCCCTATGGCCGCGCCGTCACCTATCTGCGTGTCTCCGTAACCGACCGCTGCGACTTCCGCTGCGTCTACTGCATGTCCGAGCACATGACGTTCCTACCCAAGCGCGATCTGCTGACGCTCGAAGAGCTCGACAGGCTTTGCTCCGCGTTCGTCGACAAGGGCGTCACGCGGTTGCGCATCACCGGCGGCGAGCCACTCGTGCGCAAGAACATCATGTGGCTGTTCAAGGCGCTCTCTCGCCATTTGGACACCGGCCGCCTCAAGGAGCTGACGCTCACCACCAATGCCAGCCAGCTCGCGCGCTATGCGCAGGATTTGAAGGCGTGCGGTGTCGAGCGCGTCAACGTCTCGCTCGACACGCTGCGCCCAGACCGCTTCAAGGCGATCACCCGCTGGGGCGAGCTCGAGCAGGTCATGGATGGAATCGCTGCCGCTGAGCGCGCCGGCCTTAAATTGAAGCTCAACGCCGTGGCGCTTAAGGGCATCAATGAGGACGAAATCGAGGACATGGTGCGCTTCGCCCATGGCCGCGGCGCCGACTTGACACTGATCGAAACCATGCCTCTCGGCGAAATCGATGGCGACCGCACGGACCAGTATCTGCCGCTGTCGATTGTGCGGGCGCGGCTGATGGACCGATTCACACTCCGCGACATCGACTACCGCACCGGCGGTCCGGCGCGCTACGTGGAGGCAAAGGAAACCGGTGGCCGCATTGGTTTCATCACCCCCATGACGCACAACTTCTGCGAAAGCTGCAACCGCGTGCGGCTGACGTGCACGGGCACGCTTTACATGTGCCTGGGCCGCGAGGATGCCGCCGACTTGCGTGCACCATTGCGCGCCAGCACCAGCGACGAGCTGTTATCGGCCGCAATAGAGAACGCCATTGCCCGCAAGCCCAAGGGGCATGATTTCATCATCGACCGGCGATCGCAAAAACCAGCTGTGGGCCGTCACATGAGTGTTACGGGCGGCTGAACCACTGCAACCGGCGATCAGCAGTTGCTTCAGGCGCTGATCAAGCCGCGCACCAGTTGGCGCATCTGTTCGAGCGTAAATGGTTTGGCCAAGGTCGCGACGCGGTCAGCCGGCAGGCCCTCGGCGCGTTTCAGCTCGTGCCCAAGCCCGGACATCAGCAGGATTTTGAGCTTTGGCTGCTTGCCAGCTATTCGATGCACCAGCGCATAGCCATCCAACCCGGGCATGTCGAGATCGCTGACCAGCAGGTCGAAATGTGCTGCTTCCAGATGCTGAAGTGCCTCCAGGCCATCCTCGGCTGCGATGACAGTATGGCCATCGAATTGTAGCGCCCGCTGCGCGAACTCGCGCGTGGCTGCGTCGTCATCCGCCAGAAGTATGCGCGCCATGCTCGCCTCCTTGCCCCGGACCCGAGCTTGCCAGCCGAATCAGCCGGTGGGAAGGGCGCATGCAGCCAAGGATGCCGCTTGTCTTTGATTCATGCGCGCCGTCACGGTTCGACGAGGCGGCCGACATACGGCAGCTCGCGGAAGCGATGCGCTACGTCCATGCCATAGCCGACGACGAACTCCTCTCCGCAGTCGAAAGCCTTGTAGTCGGCGGTGACGTTGACCGCGCGGCGGGTATTCTTGTTGATCAGCACACACGTCTTGATCGATTGCGCGCCGCGCGCGGAGAGCAGATCCTTGGCGAAGGCCAGCGTGCGCCCGGAATCGAGCACATCGTCGACGAGCAGCACATTGCGGCCTTCCACGTCCATCTCGACATCGCGAAGGATATCGACACTGCCTTGCGACACGCGATTCTTGCGGTAGCTCGACAAGGTGATGAAATCGACCTCGGGCTCCAGCCCGGCGCGATTGAGCGCGCGGATCAGGTCGGCGGCAAAAACGAAACTTCCCTTCAACACCGCAATCACCAATAGCGGCTCGAGCCTCAACTTGGCGATCTCGGCGGCAAGCTCTTCAAGTCGGACCGCAATCTCTTCTGCGCTGAAAATGACATCGAGCTTTTCGCTCTGGCCCACGGCATTCGACATTCTATCTGGCTCTGTTCTCTTGAGTTGTTGAAGCCCCGGTCGGCCTCTTGATCGGCTCTGTGTTTGATCTGTGCTGCTCGGTGATGTTAGAGCGCCAGCCGGCCTGTGCAACGACGCGCAGTCTTGGCCGCGGCGACGCTCTGCACTTAGTGTAGCGCCTCTGACGTTTGGTACCCATTTGTGGCTAGACTCTCAACCAAACGTCAGAGGCGCTACACTAGAAGCATTGACTTGCTCGTGTTCCTTTTGGCTCCGACATTTGCTCTCGACCTTGCTGCTAGGGGAAGCAAATGTCGGAGCCGGAACACTAGCACTCCGACATCGGCGCCAAACGGTGCGAACTCTTTTCCCGAACTTTCCTATCATTCCGAAAAGTGATTGTTATCCAATGCCGCTTCGCCGCGCCCCCTTGCCAAGATAACCTTGCTGCGACATCGAAGCACGGATAGGCGTCCGTTTCGAGACCGCGATGGATTGCGCGGCGCGAATATAAGCTGTTGCACGTTCGGGATCGCAGGTGGCTCGCCAGCGTTGGTGGCCAAGGCTAGCCAACTCACGAGCCCGCCACAATCCTGGTATCCTGATCGTGATCGACACTGGCAATTGCGCGCAATCCTGGGCATTTCACGAGCTGATAGGGCATGAGCATAGATACGAGCAATCCCGATTAGAATGCGCAGGGGCGCCACGCAGCAACCGGCGCCGCCTCATCGATCAATCCGGCGCCTTTGCATAGGGCTCCCGCAACTTTGGCATTTGAATGCACCTCGCTCCGTGATCCGGCTCAGCAACATCGCCCTGCAATACGACACGGGCCCCGAGGTGCTCTCGGAGGTCAACTTCCATTTGCGCCCCGGCTCCTTCCACTTCCTGACCGGGCCATCGGGTGCGGGGAAGTCGTCGTTGTTGCGACTGCTGTTCATGTCGCTGCATCCGACCCACGGACAGATCCACCTGTTCAATCAGGACGTCAGCCGCATCACCACGCAAAAGCGCGCACAGCTGCGCCGCCGTATCGGCATCGTGTTCCAGGATTTCCGTTTGCTCGATCACCTGACGACATGGGAAAATGTAGCGCTGCCGTTACGCGTGGTCGGCAAACGCGTTGGTGACTATCGGGAGGATGTCACAGACCTGCTGCAATGGGTCGGGCTCGGGCACCGCATGCACGCCTATCCTTCCGTGCTCTCGGGCGGTGAAAAGCAACGCGCGGCGATCGCGCGGGCCGTCATCGGCAAGCCCGAGCTGCTGCTCGCTGACGAGCCGACCGGCAACGTCGATCCGCAGATGGCACGGCGGCTGCTGCGCTTGTTCATCGAGTTGAACCGGCTCGGCACCTCGGTGCTGATTGCCACCCACGATCATCAACTGATGCGGCAGTTCAAGGCGTCGCGACTGGAGCTTCACGAGGGCCATGTCCGCATCGTCTGACAGACCACCGATGCGGCCGATGCCGCGGCCACCCGGTCCATCGGGCTATGATCCCTATGAGGACGTGGTCACAGGGCCGGCGTCGTCGCAACCCCTTTCCAGCGCGCATCCCATGGAGCTGCCCTCTTCGGTCCATCGCGCGCCGCTCGAGGCCGGATCTGCGAACGCGCAAGAAGCGATACCGCCCGATCCCAAGCGCGCTCATGCCCCGATCGTGCCGCCCGACACCGTGGCCGGCAGCTCGCTCACCCTGGTCATTTCGATCATGTGCTTCCTCGCCTGCCTGACGTCTGGCGCGTGGTACATGATGAACCAGTCCGCTGACGCCTGGTTGAAGGATATCGCCAGCGAAGTCACCATCCAGATCGAGCCGCGCGATGGCGTCAACGCCGATCAAACGGCGGCGGATGTGGCCGGACTGTTGAGCCGTGAGCCGGGCTTCACCTCGGTCAGCGTGCTTTCGCTGGATCAATCGGGCGCGCTGCTGGAGCCTTGGCTCGGCAGCTCGGATGCCTGGAAGGCGCTGCCTGTGCCGCGGCTGATTGCCGTCGAGCTGGATCGCACCGCGAGCCCCGATCTGGAAGCCATCAAGGCGAAGCTCGCCAAGGGGTTCAAGGGCGTCAGCCTTGACGACCACCGCCAATGGCAACACCAGATCCGCACGGTAACGCGTTCCTTCGCGCTCGGCGGGCTTGCTATCCTGTTCCTGGTCGGCGCCGCCACCATGGCCATCATCATCTCGGCCACCAAAAGCTCGATGGCCTCCAACCGCGAGATCGTGGAGGTTTTGCATTTCGTCGGGGCAACCGACAAGTTCATCGCCCGCGAGTTCGAAAAGCACTTCCTGCGGCTCGGCATCCGCGCCGGCCTCGTCGGCGCCGTCTCGGCAATGGCCGTGTTCCTATCGATCCCCTGGCTGCTGCAATTGCTGGGCGGCGGCAGCATTACGATGGCGGAAATGCACCGGCTGATCGGTGCCGGCACGCTCGATGCCGCGGGCTACGTGTTGCTGATCATTGTCGTCGTGGTCATCGCGGCCCTGTGCATGATCACCTCGCGGCTCGGCGTCCAGTCGATCCTCAACACGCGCGAATAACGCAGGCGAACTTTCCGTACGCGCCACTTGGAATGCGCTGATTCCATTTCTGAGAAAAGCACGTCAATTCGTTGTTTTTCTGTATCAACAGCCAATTCATTATTAGCTTAATGTGGGCAACGCTTGTCACATGCAGGGGCAAATCAGCTAATGTGATGGTCGAGATATCCGCGGCACGGCAACTGTCGGAGTTGTGAGGCGGGCTTCTGGATAATGATCGCGCTAGAGCAGGTTCAACTTACATGGAATCGCCTCGTGCCAAGGTGGCCTGCTCTAAGTCCTTGATTGAGAGCCTGATCGTCTGAGATGGAAACGCCAAGCGTTTCCATCTCAGACGATCAGGCTCTAACTTGGCTTAATTTGCTCGTGTCGATCGGTTCGTAAAATTCGTTCGGCACCCTTTACACACGTCGACGAGTTTCGCGAACACGACACGAGTGAGGCGGTTCGAACTATTACGTTGGCGCCACAAAAAAGAGCCGTCTGCAAGCCCGAGCGCCTCTGCGGCGCATCCGGCTCATCGATGGTCCCACGGCCTGGGAGGGCTCGAGACAGGACACCATGAGGCGAACGGGCAGAGTCCTGGTCACCGTATCTGGCGCAGCAATCGCGCTGGTGGCGCTCGGCTTTTTTGTCTTCGCCAGCGTCGCCACCCGGCGCACTGGCGCCGAGACCGCGCACGCCGACGCTATCGTGGTGCTGACTGGAGCCGAGCTACGCATCGCCGAAGGGGCGCGCCTGCTGGCCGCCAACCATGGCAAGCGGCTCTTCATCACGGGCGTCCATCCCAAAGTCACGCGCGCCGACCTCAAGCGCATCACGGGGCTCCCCGATGCCGTCCTGGAGTGCTGCGTCGATGTCGACACGATGGCGCTCGATACCATCGGCAACGCCCGCGAGACGCGAACCTGGATCGAGAAACTGGGCTACCGAAGCCTCATTCTCGTCACCTCCAACTTCCACATGCCGCGCAGCCAGGCTGAGTTCGCCTTGGCGATGCCGGACGTGCGCATTGTGCCCCACGCCGTGACGCCGCGCGGATTCCCCGATCAGGCCTGGTGGCTCAATCCGGGCGCTGCGCGTATCTTGCTTTCGGAATACCTCAAGTTCCTGCCGACGGCCGTGCGGCTCGCTGCGATGCGCGTGGCCGGCCCCTGGCACTCCAGCTCGTTTGCCTCCAGCGGCAACTCGCAGCCTATTCAAGCCCGCATGTGACGGCAAATCACCCATGCTGAGATCGCTGCTTTTCGCCATCGTCTTCTACATCAACACCGCCGTGTTCCTGGTGGTCGGCTCGCCTTTGCTGCTGGGGCCGCGCCGCTGGGCGATGATGGGGCTGAAGGCGCACGCGCACGCCTCGTTATGGTGGCTGCGCGTGATCGTCGGCACGAAACTCGAGGTGCGCGGTCGCCAGCACATGCCCAAGCCGCCGGTGCTGATCGCCGCCAAACACCAATCGGCTTGGGACACCTTCGCGCTCATCACGCTGTTCCACGATCCCGCCATGGTGATGAAAGCCGAACTCGGCCTGATCCCGTTCTACGGCTGGTTCAGCCACAAGTTTCGCCACATCTTCGTCAAGCGCGACCGTGGCCCCTCGGCTCTCAAGCAATTGATCCGCGATGCACGCAACCGCGCCGCCGCTGGCCGCGAGATCGTCATTTTCCCCGAGGGCACACGCCGCAGCCCTCTCTCCCCACCCGACTACAAGCCCGGCGTCGTTGCCCTCTACGAGGCACTCGACATTCCTTGCGTGCCGTTGGCGCTCAATTCGGGACTGTTCTGGCCGCGCCGCAAGCTTGCCCGCTACCCCGGCACCATCGTCGTCGAGTTTCTTGAGGCGATCCCGGCCGATTTGCCTCGCGCCGCCTTCCGCCGTGTGCTCGAGGAGCACATCGAAACAGCCACCGCACGGCTTGTGTCGGAGGCCCTCGCCGCCGACCCGTCCTTGCCGATGCCTGCGGACTCCTCCCCGGCTCAGCCGACCGCCGCATAAACTTGTGCCGGCGCGTCGTCAAAAACAATTAAAGAACATTGGCGGAACATTTGTTGACTCTGACACCCTATCCGCATATTGTTTGATCAACGTCGAGATCGCCGTCGCGGTTGCAACCGCGCCCTGCCTCGAAGCGGATTGCGGTGCCTGTGCTGTGATCGCGGAATTATGAACGGCAATAGTCGAGGCGAACATCGCGTGATGAGCGAAGAGTTCGCACGCGAGCTTGCAACTGGCTGGATGCGAACTTCGGAAACGGGACACGAGCTGATGGCCGACGCATTCCCATTCAAGGCCGCGATCGCCGAGGAGATCTGGCGCAGCAAGTACCGGTTGTCGCGTGCCGACGGCACGGCGGAAGCCTCGTTGACCGAGACCTTGGCCCGCGTTGCTGGTGCGGCGGCCGGCGCCGAAAAGGGCGGCAAGCGTGTGCGCGCCCGCTGGGCCGCAACATTTCTCGATGCGATGTCGGATCTGGGGTTCATCCCCGCGGGGCGCATTCTCGCCGGCGCTGGCAGCGACCGAAAAGTGACGTTGTTCAACTGCTTCGTCATGGGCACCATAGAGGACGATCTCAGCGCCATCTTCGACGGTGTCAAGCAGGCTGCGTTGACGATGCAGGCCGGCGGTGGCGTCGGCATGGATTTTTCCACCCTGCGGCCCAAGGGCGCGCCGGTGCGCTCGATCGGGGCTGACGCTTCAGGTCCGGTCAGCTTCATGGATGTGTGGGACGCGATGTGCCGCACCATCATGTCGGCGGGAGCGCGGCGCGGCGCCATGATGGCGACGATGCGGGCCGACCACCCCGACATCGAAGCGTTCATCGACGCCAAGTCCGAACCGGAGCGGCTGCGCAATTTCAATCTCTCGGTGCTGGTGAGCGACGCATTTCTCGCGGCCGTGCGCGCCGACGGCGCCTGGGATCTCGTCTTTGACGGCCATGTCTACAAGACCGTGCGCGCCCGCGAGCTGTGGCACAAGATCATGCGCGCCACTTACGACTATGCCGAACCGGGCGTCATCTTCATCGACCGCATCAACGCCGCCAACAACCTCGCCTACTGTGAGACGATCTACGCCACCAACCCGTGCGGCGAGCAACCGCTGCCACCCTTTGGCGCCTGTCTGCTGGGCTCGATCAATCTTGCCGCGCTCGTTGAAAATCCGTTCCAATCGGGGGCGGGCATCGATCGCGGCCGCCTCGAGCAGCGGGTCGCAGTCGCCGTGCGTTTCCTCGACGACATCATCGATATCTCGCGTTACCCGCTGCCTCAGCAGCGCCAGGAAGCCTTCGCCAAGCGGCGCATCGGCCTCGGTGTCACCGGCCTTGCGGATGCGCTGATCATGCTCGGGCTGCACTACGATTCGGACGAGGCGCGCCAAACCGCCGAGGGCTGGATGCGCACGATTCAGAACGCCGCCTACCACGCCAGTGCCGGGCTTGCCGCGGAAAAGGGCGCGTTCCCGCTCTATGAGAGCGAGGCCTTTCTCGCCGCCCCCGGAGTCAAGGCGCTCGAGGCCGAGACGCGCGCTGCCATCGCCCGCCATGGCATCCGCAATGGCTGCCTCACCTCGATTGCGCCAACCGGCACGATCTCGCTGCTTGCCGGCAACGTCTCGAGCGGCATCGAGCCGGTGTTCGATTTCCGCTACCGCCGCCGTGTGCAGGAGGCCGATGGCACACGCCGCGAGGAGATCGTGGAGGATTTCGCGTGCGCGGCCTACCGCCATATTCATGGCGACACGGCAGCCTTGGGTCCGGCATTCGTGCGCGCCAGCGAGCTGAAACCTGGCGCCCATCTCGCCATGCAGGCGTCGATCCAGCGCCATGTCGACAGCTCCATCTCCAAGACCATCAACGTGCCTGCCGACATGAGCTTTGCCGACTTCGAGGCCATCTATCTCGAAGCCGACGCCCTGGGCCTCAAGGGCTGCACCACATTCCGTCCCAACGCCATCACCGGCGCTGTGCTGGAGACCGGCGTGAACGATGCCGATGCCGCGGCTTCGCCTGCGGCTGTGGCCGCGAAGACTGCGGCGGCAACCACGGCCGCAGTAGCGGACGCGCCGGCCTCGCCGACGGCTGGCGCGCACACGCCTCATGTCCGTGCTGGCGGTGAAGCAACTGCGGGCGCCACGCGCGCCCCGGCCCGCCTGGCCGTCACGACAGCCAGCAGCGGCACCAGCGTCGTCTACATGGCAAAGCCGCTGGAACGCGACGCGGTTCTATCAGGCTATACCTACAAGTTGCGCTGGCCGGCCAGCGATCACGCCATCTACGTCACCATCAACGACATCGAGCGCGACGGCCGCCGGCGCCCATTCGAAATCTTCATCAATACACGCAACCTGGAGCACTACGCCTGGACCGTTGCATTGACACGCATGATCAGCGCCGTGTTCCGCCGCGGCGGCGACGTGTCGTTCGTCGCCGAGGAGTTGAAGGCGGTGTTCGATCCGCAAGGCGGCCAATGGATGGGCGGCCGTTATGTGCCGAGTCTGCTGGCGGCGATTGGCGAAGTGATCGAGCGGCATCTGATCGAGACCGGCTTTCGCGATGGCGCGAGCGATCCGCTTGCGTTGGTGCCGAACGAGCAGGCCGGGGTCATGATCGAAAAGTTGCAGGGCGAAGCAAGCGGCGATGCCAGCGGTCATGTCGGGCCTTCGCAAGTTGGAGCTGCAAGCAGCGGTTCGCCGCAATGGGGCGCACCAAGCATGGGCGCCACAAGCATGGACACTGCGCACGGTGATGCTGCCTCACGCGGCGCGGCGGCCGACAATTCCGGCGCCCCTGGCCCCCGTCGTGCCGGCGCCGCTCCTGATCGCATGGCTGGCGCGGAGCGGCCGAAGCGCTTTTGCCCGCGCTGCTCCTCGCCACATCTGGATCGGCAGGAAGGCTGCTGGGTCTGTCGCGATTGCGGCTTTTCCAAATGCAGTTGAGCGGGGTGGCGGCCGCAAAAGCGGGTTTGCCATTGCTTGCGCACAAGGCCGGCACTGCTGCGCCAAAGGCAACGGCGCATGTGCGCGCAAAAGCGGTGTGCGTGAAATGACAGTGTGCGTGAAGTGATATCCTGCGTGAAATGACAGTGTGCGCGAAATGCATCGCGCGGGGGCACGTCGCAGGGTGTGCCGCCGCTTTGGTGCAACCATGCAACACAGCGATCATCACAACTTCTCATGGCGCGTCTGCACACATCTCCCGCAACGCTCCGTTAAGACCTCCTGCGCATAACAATTGGTGCCAACTGGAACACAGCTTTACGCGCCATTGACCACGTCCCGAGATCACCGCTCGAGAGCCACAATTCATCCAGAACTCTCGCGCATACTCCGATCCGTAGAGTGACGGTCTTGTCTTGCGTCAGTCGAGTACTATCGGGGGGTTGAAGTCATGAGTGCGCGTATCATCAATTTTGCCGAGGCCCGTGCGAGACGGGTTGAGCCGCGCATGATCCGCTTAGACGAGACAAAGCCAACTGAAGATACGGCCCAGCTGATGCAGCGGTTCCAGTTCTGGACCGGCGCATCCGGACGCCGGTACGTGCACACCATCTACACCCTGCTCGATTGCCCGGCGCTGAGCTCGGCCAATTACATCCTCGTCGCCCGCGATGGCGATGGCCGTCGGACCATTCTGGAGATGGGTCGCCTGGGCGCCAATTCGCCGACGCTCAATCTTGCCGAGATCCGCCAGCGCGGCGCATCGCTTGGGGCCAACGAGGTGCATGTCCACCTGCTTGCCGAGAGCGCACGCGAAGCCCAGCGCGTCGAGTTCGACTTGAAGTCGGGCAACTTCGAAGACAGCACCGACCGCTCGCAGACGACACAACACTGATAAGAGCCTGATCGTGTAACTGTGCTCTACGTCGTGGCTTTGGCGTGCCCGAGACGCTGGCGATAGAGAAAGCGCCGCCGCTCGCCCGGCCGCATCATCGCCAGCCGATCGCAGATAGCGCAATCGCGCTGCTTCCACCGTCGCAGCGCCTCCCCACGCGGCGACACGAGACTGCCGCCGGGCTCACGCGCAAAATAGCTGCCGATCACGACCATCAGCCGTTCGAGCCCACGCTCGCGAATGCCGATATCGGCCATGTGGCGCAGCGTGTTGACGGCGTAGTCGAGGTTGGCGCCCGACACCCCCCGTGCGCCGGCAATGAGACGAGCCTGCACGTGCAGCGGCAATTGCCCGGCGTAGCTGGGATGCGCGCGCTCGACGAGATAGACGACGGCTGCTTCCACGCACGGCTCGGATGAGAGGATAGTGATGCCGACACGAGCCTCGCGGTAGACGCCGTTGACCTGCTCGCGCGCACGCAGATAGGCCAGTACGCCGGCAGCCTCGGCAGCACTCACCCTGTAGGCAATGCCCTCGCAACTGCCGCCGCGATCAAGCCCGAGCACCAGGCCAGGCCGTTGCGGCGTGCCGCGATGATGTACACTCGTGACGCAGAAATGGCGCGAGTAGCCGGCAAGCCGCGCGGGGGCTGCTTCCAAAAACGAGAAGCCCGGCCGCCACATCAGTGAGCCATAGGCGAAGATCCAGATGTCGTGTACGGATGCGCTCATGACGTTCGGCAAAAAACTGGCGCCTGATCGTCTGAGATGGAAACGCATGCGTTTCCATCGAGTGCGTCGATCAGACTCTCAATCAAGGACTTTGAGCAGGCCACTATGGCACGAGGCGATTCCATATAAGTTGAACCTGCTCTGGTGGGCATGCTGGCATTCTTTACAGGCGGCGCCGATGCCGCGGCGCCCGAAGCTCAGGACTTGCCGGTGGACTTGGTGGGTGGCGCGCGGCCGAAGTCTGGCGCGGCGGTATCCTGACCGGCTTGAATGATGCCACGCCGGATGGCGCGGGCATCGGTAAAGCGTTGGAACAGCGTGTCGCCATCACCAAAGCGGATGGCGCGCTGCAACTCGGCCAAGTCCTCGCTGAATCGGCCAAGCATCTCCAGCACCGCCTGCCGGTTATTGAGAAACACGTCACGCCACATGGTCGGATCGGACGCGGCGATGCGGGTGAAATCGCGGAAGCCACCGGCCGAGAACTTGATCACCTCGCTGTCCGTCACGCGCTCCAGATGGGCCGCGGTGTTGACGATGTTGAAGGCGATGAGATGGGGAAGATGGCTGGTGATGGCAAGCACCAGATCGTGGTGTTCCGGCGCCATGATCTCGACGTTGGAGCCCAAGCCCTGCCAGAACTCGGCGAGCTTGGCTGTTGCAGCGGCGTCTGTTCCCGACGGCGGCGTCAGGATGCACCAGCGGCCATCGAACAGTTCGGCGAAGCCCGACTCCGGACCCGATTGCTCGGTGCCGGCGATCGGATGGCCCGGCACGAAGTGGATATTTTGCGGCAGATGCGGCGCCATGTCGGCAACGATGGCCCCCTTGACCGAACCGACATCGGAAACGATCGCGCCCGCGCTCAGGTGCGGCCCGATCTCAGCCGCAATACGCCCGCACACGCCCACCGGCGTGCATACGATCACGAGATCGGCCCCCGCCACCGCTTCCGCCGCAGTCGCAAAAGCCTTGGTGATGAGGCCCAAGCGCAGCGCGGTGTCGCGCGTCGCAGCGGTCGCCGATGCACCGACGATCTCGCCGACGAGACCGCCGTGACGCCGCGCGGCATGAGAGATGGATGAGCCGATGAGGCCGATGCCGATCAAGGCGAGCCGCTTGAACAGCGGGCGGGGTGCGCCGGTCATCAGTTGCGCGCCCCCGGGTTGGCGATTGCCAGGAATTCCGTCAGCGCTGCGACGACTCGGCGATTCTCATCCTCCGTGCCGATGGTCATGCGCAGGCAAGCGCCAAGCCCGTAGCTGCCGACCATGCGCAGGATGATGCCCTTCGACTTGAGGAAGACGTCGGCATCCTTGGCCGTGCGTCCGGCCTCGCGCGGGAAATGAATCAAGATGAAGTTTGCGACGCTCGGCGTAACGACGAGCCCGAGCTTGCCGATCTCGCTTTCGAGCCACGGCAGCCAGCGCTCGTTGTGGACCACGGCGGCCTCCATGTGGACCGCGTCCTCGATTGCCGCCGCACCCGCCGCAATCGCCGGGGTAGACATGTTGAAAGGGCCGCGAATGCGGTTCAACACATCGGCCACGGCCACCGGGCAATAGGCCCAACCGATGCGCAGGGAAGCAAGCCCATGGATCTTGGAGAAGGTTCGCGTCATCACGGTATTTTCAGTGGTGGCGACGAGTTCGAGCCCCGCCTCATAGTCGTTGCGGCGCACATACTCCGCATAGGCACCGTCGAGCACCAGCAGGATGTCGGCGCGCAGACCCGCGCGCAGGCGGCGCACCTCGTCGATCGCAATGTAGGTGCCGGTCGGGTTGTTGGGATTGGCGATGAAGACGACACGCGTCTTGGCCGTGACGCGCGCCAGGATCGCATCGACGTCCGTCTTGAGATCGCGTTCGGGCGCCACCACGGGCGTCGCGCCGTTGGTTAAAATGGCGATGCGATAAACCAAGAAGCCGTGCTCGGTGTAGATGGCTTCATCGCCCGGCCCAAGGTAGGCGTGCGCCAACATCGTCAGCAACTCGTCGGAGCCCGCACCGCAGACGATACGTGCAGCGTCGAGCCCGTAGCGGCGCGCGATGGCGTTGCGCAGCAGGCTCGCCTGGCCATCGGGATAGCGCTCGAGATCGGCGGCGGCCGCCTTGTAGGCCTCGATCGCCTTGGGCGAGGGCCCCAGCGGCGTCTCGTTGGAGGAGAGCTTGGCAGGTTTTATGCCGGACGGCAGCTTGCTCTCGCCGGGCACATAGGCCTCGATGTCGAGAATACCGGGGCGGGGCTTGGGCTGAGGTGTGGTCATCGTCGGGTCTTTGTGCAGGCATGGACATGCGGCCATCAGGCGCGCGGAAGTCTTAGACGAGGCTTGCCGGAATTCATAGACCGTCCTCGCCGCACTCCGCCCTCGCCAGCGCCAACGCAGAGCCGCGCCACCGGCCCCCTTGACCCCCGCGCCTTGCATCCGTAATTTAACAGCCTGAAACACCGTGGTGATTTGGCCGGCCGGCTTGCAGCCACGTTAAACAACTCGCTAAAAGGCCGTGCGAGACCGATCAGTGGTTGCGCCCGGCCCCCTTAGGACGGACGCCACTTGGTCGGTTTTTTCTTGCCCGGTGGCGCCGTTGCGATCTGGAGACGGATAGAGCATGGCGCTGGCATCGAGCACCAACAACCCACAGCAGGACGCCGCGGGCCGCAGCGACACCGACGACGCGCGCACGCACGCCGACATCGCGACCGCAACCGCCAATCGCCTGCGAGAAGCCTGGACGCCATCGAGCAAGCTCGTCACATTCACCGGCGCGCCCTTGAAGCTCGATGGCGGCACCAGCCTCGACACGTTCCAGATTGCCTACGAGACGTGGGGGCAACTCAACGCCGACAAATCCAACGCCGTTCTGGTCTGCCACGCATTGACCGGCGACCAGTACGTGATCGGCACCAACCCGGTGACGAAAAAGTCCGGCTGGTGGGAAACGCTGATCGGGCCCGACAAGCCGATCGACACGAACAAGTACTTCGTCATCTGCTCCAACATCCTGGGCGGCTGCATGGGCTCGACCGGCCCGGCCTCGATCAACCCCGCGACCGGCAAGCCCTATGGCCTCGACTTCCCGGTCATCACCATCGGCGACATGGTCAACGCGCAGGTGCGCCTCATCGATCACTTGGGGATCGACAAGTTGTTCGCCGTCATCGGCGGCTCGATGGGCGGCATGCAGGTTCGGCAAGGTGCTGCTCGGGCTTTCCGGCGGGGTCGATTCCGCGCTCGTCACCGTGATC
>CAZLHQ010000013.1:0-37095 GCA_964559355.1 uncultured Hyphomicrobiaceae bacterium | reverse complement strand
ACCAACAACGTCGACCATTGCACGCGCCTGTGCCACGCCTCGTCGGTTGCCGCACTGATGGAGGGTGTCAACTCGGGTGCCGTCACCGCACCCTTCACAGCGGCCAAAGATGCCGAAACCATCATCGTCATCGGCGCGCGCCCTGCCGAGAACCATCCTGTCGCCGCCACCTATCTGAAGCAGGCGGCCGCGCGTGGCGCCAACCTCATCATCATGGACCCGCGCGGGCAGCATTCGGGTCTGGCGCGCTATGCCACTCACGTCTTGAACTTCAAGCCGGCGCATGACGTGGCGCTGCTGAACGCCATGCTGCACACGATCATCGAGGAAGGCATGGTCGATGTGCAATATGTGCAGGCGCATACCGAGGGCTATGACGGACTGCGATCCAAGGTGCGTGCGTTTTCGCCCGAGCGCATGGCGCCGGTGTGCGGCATCGACGCCGACGTCATCCGCGAGGTCGCCCGGCTCTATGCGCGCGCCAAGTCGTCGATCATTTTCTGGGGCATGGGCGTATCGCAGCACACGCATGGCACCGACAATTCACGCCGCCTCATCGCGCTCGCCCTCGTCACCGGCCAGATCGGCCGACCGGGAACAGGCCTGCATCCGCTGCGTGGCCAGAACAACGTGCAAGGCGCCTCCGACGCTGGCCTCATCCCGATGGTTTTTCCCGACTATATCTCGGTCGAGGACGAGGCGACGCGCCTCAAGTACGAGAAGCTTTGGAATACGACGCTCGATCCCAATCGCGGCCTGACCGTCATCGAGATCATGCACTCTATTCACGAGGGCATGGTGAAGGCGATGTTCATCATGGGCGAGAACCCGGCGATGTCGGACCCCAACGTGCGGCAGGCCCGCCAGGCGCTGTGCGAGCTCGAGCTGTTCGTCGTGCAGGACATCTTCATGACCGAGACGGCGTGGCAGGCCGATATCGTCTTCCCGGCCTCCGCGCATGCCGAAAAGCTCGGCACCTATACCAACACCAATCGGCAGGTGCAGATCGGCCGGCCGGTGCTGTCACCACCGGGCGAAGCGCGCCAGGATTGGAAGATCCTGCAGGAGATCGCGCAGCGCATGGGGCTCGACTGGAAATATCAGCACGTCTCGGAGGTGTTCACGGAGATGGCGAGCGTCATGCCGTCGATGAAGAACATCACCTGGGAGCGGCTGGAGCGGGAGGATTGTGTCACCTACCCGTGCGACGCGCCCGACAAGCCCGGCAACGAGATCATCTTCTCGCAATCCTTCCCGACCAAATCGGGCCGCGCCAAGATCGTGCCGGCCGCACTTTTGTCGCCGCACGAGTTGCCCGACGACGCCTTCCCGATGGTGCTGACCACGGGCCGCCTGCTGGAGCACTGGCACACCGGCTCGATGACTCGGCGGGCCACCACGCTCGATGCACTCGAGCCCGAGGCGATCGTCGGCCTCAACCCGCGCGACATGGACAAGATGGGCATCGGGCCCGGCGACATGGTGAGCGTGGCGACGCGGCGCGGCGAGATCGTGCTGAAGGCGCGCGCCGATCGCGACACGGCCGAGGGCATGGTGTTCATTCCATTCGCGTTCGCCGAGGCGCCAGCCAACGCGCTGACCAACCCGCAGCTCGATCCGATGGGTAAGATCCCCGAGTTCAAGTTCTGCGCTTGCAAGATCGAGAAGGTGGCCGATGCCGAGCCCGCAAAGGAAAAGGCGGACGCGGCGGAGTAGGGCTTCCCGCTCGTCAATAGAACTGGAAGGCGCCGCGGCGATTGGGTCGCGGCGCCATTCCTTTTGTTCGTCGCCGGGATTGATCGACCTTTAGTCTATTGTGGTGCGGACTTTCGATAGTCCTGTACATCGCCCGTCGACGAGAAATTCATCAAACATCATCGTCGTTTCAGTTTCGATTCCGCGGCGCCTGCGAAATCCGCAGAAATCGGAGAGAGAATTCTCCAAATCGAGCAATTTAACAATTCGTCTGCACTCGGCGGTAACGCGCCGCGTGCATCATACGATCACAGCGGCGATGCGCCTTTTCGCTATCTCGAATGCGGGGGCGCGAATGGTGGTCGGTCTCCCGGATATCGTCGCGACGCTGGAGTGACTTCCCAACATTCCAATAGGAGTGAGCATCGCATGATCTTAAATTGCCCCAAGTTCGAGACGTGCGAGCCCTGCGAGCGTCGCGCCGATCCCCGCATCGAATGCCACCTGCCGTGCGTTCTCGAGCAAGAGGGCCGATCGAGTCAGAGCATCGTTGTGGCCAACCTCTCGGGCGGCGGTGCGATGATCCGCGGTCATTTCGGCCTGATGCCTCGCGATCGGATCACCATCCGTCTGGTGACGGGAAGAGGCGTGTCGGCCCGTGTGGTCTGGGTGGTTGGCGATAAGGCTGGCGCCCAGTTCGATCAGCCGCTCGAACTGCCGTGCCATCTTCTCGCGGAACATTGCCTGCGCTCGATCATCGGCAGCAAGGTCGAGCACATCGATACGAGCACCATGAATCCCGAGATCTGCCAGTCCCTGTTCAAGAAATACATGGCGTGATCGGCCTCAAGGCGCGCGCCGATCGCGACACGGCCGAGGCCATGGTGTTCATTCCATTCGCGTTCACCGAGGCGTAAGCCAACGTGCTGACCAACCCGCAGCTCGATCCCAAAGGCAACATTCCAGAGTCCAGGTTCTGCGCCTGCAAGGTGGAGAAGGTCGCCGACGCCGCACCAGCGTAGGCAGCAGCCGACGCGGCGGCGATACGTTACTTCCCACCCTCCCCTCGGGGGAGAGGGGAGGGCCAACACGGTGCCGCGGGCGCATTTGCCGCCGACGGCAGCGGAGCCGGCGCAGCCGGCTGCGGCCGAGATCGCCGCGCGCACCAGCTGAAGCTCGGTGATGCCGTCGCCATACCCGGTCCCGCCGAGTTGGACGCTGGCATCGCTCGCGGCTAATCCGCCGACCGCGCCCCGATCGTCGCGCGATTCTTATCGCGCGGCGTGAATCGGCGACGCCAATCAAAAGCGCCCCGATCGTTCGCACGTCTATCGGCGAGGGCGTGAATCGGCGGCGCAAAACAAATGCGCCCCGATCGTTCGCGCGTCTATCAGCGCGAACGTGAATCGGTGGCGTAAACCAATATCCCGCTGCCTGCGAAGCCCTGCACGAAGCCGCCGCCCTGCGCCATCGACATCGCCCCGACTGCAGCCACCACCGCGCCGATGGCACTTCTCCCTCTTGTCAGTTCAATAATTCTTGTATAGTTGGAGCATGGATCACGAGGATGCCGTTCAAGCACTTGCTGCGCTGGCGCAGAGTTACAGGCTGGCGCTGTTTCGCGAGCTTGTGCGCGTGGGCGAGGCGGGGCTAACGGCGGGCCAACTGGCGGATCGAGCCGGCATCGGGGCAACGGGGTTGTCGTTTCACATGAAGGAGCTGGAGCGCGCGGGCCTCGTCACACAGCAGCGCGAGGGCCGCTTTGTGCGTTATCGCATCGCGGTCTCTTCCATGCGTGGGCTGCTGACGTTTCTGGCCGAGGATTGTTGCGGCGGCCGGCCCGAGCTGTGCGGCCCGTTTGCGGGCGTCAACGCGGTGTCTCAGTGCTGCGCACCGCAGCCGAATTCGAGCAAGGCTGCGCGTGGAGCACGCAAACAACGGGAGCAGCGGCGATGACGTCAGCTGACACGGGCAAGGTCTACAACGTGCTGTTCTTGTGCACGCACAACTCCGCCCGCTCCGTCATCGCCGAGGCGATCATGAACAGGCTGGCACAAGGTCGCTTCAAGGCGTTCAGCGCCGGCAGTCAGCCCAAGGGCAAGGTCAATCCGGTTGCCGTCGCGCTGCTCGACAAGCTCAATTACGACACGAGCGGCATTCGCTCCAAATCGTGGAACGAGTTCGAAGGGGCCGGCGCGCCGCACATGGACTTCGTGTTCACGGTCTGTGACAACGCGGCCAATGAGACGTGCCCCCTCTGGCCCGGCCAGCCCATGAGTGCGCATTGGAGCGTGCCCGATCCATCAGATGCCCGCGGCAGCGATGCCGAGATCGCCGCGGCCTTCGCCGATACGCATCGCATGCTCTATCAGCGTATCTCGATCTTTCTCAATCTGCCGCTGCATGAGCTCGACAAGCTGACGCTGCAACGTGCGCTCATCGACATCGGCCGCGACGGCTGAGCTGCGGCGATAGCAAAGCAAGAGTACGCGAGCAATTCCTGCACTGCAATTGGGATGAAGTCACCATGAGCTTTTTCGAGCGCTATCTGACGGCCTGGGTGGCACTGTGCATTGTTGCAGGCGTGGCGCTCGGCTATGCCGCGCCCGAATTGTTCCAGGCCATCGGCCATGCCGAGATCGCCAAGGTCAACATCCCGGTAGCGGTGCTGATCTGGCTGATGATCATTCCGATGCTGCTGAAAATCGACTTTGCGGCATTGGGCGAGGTGCGACGGCATTGGCGCGGCATCGGCGTGACCTTGTTCATCAACTGGGCGGTGAAGCCATTCTCGATGGCGCTGCTGGGCTGGTTGTTCATCGGCTATCTGTTCCGCGACATGCTGCCGGCCGAGCAGATCAACAGTTATATCGCCGGCCTCATACTGCTGGCGGCGGCGCCGTGCACGGCGATGGTGTTCGTGTGGAGCAACCTATCGGATGGCGAGCCGCATTTCACGCTGAGCCAGGTGGCGCTGAATGACGTCATCATGGTGTTCGCGTTCGCGCCGATCGTGGCGCTGCTGCTGGGATTGTCGGCGATCACGGTGCCGTGGGAGACGCTGCTGCTGTCGGTGGTGCTCTACATCGTCGTGCCGGTGGTGATCGCGCAATTCTTGCGCAAGCTGATCCTGAAAAATTCTGGCGAAGCGGGTTTGAAGCGCATGCTGGCGCGCTTGGCCCCGGTGTCGCTCGTGGCGCTCTTGACGACGCTGATATTGCTGTTCGGTTTTCAGGGCGGAGAGATCCTACGCCAGCCGATGGTGATCGCGCTGCTCGCCGTGCCGATCCTGATCCAGGTCTATTTCAACGCCGGGCTCGCTTATCTGCTCAATCGCGCCGCCGGCGAGGCGCATTGCGTGGCGGCTCCTTCGGCTCTGATCGGGGCGTCGAATTTCTTCGAGCTGGCGGTTGCTGCGGCCATCAGCCTGTTCGGATTCGAATCGGGCGCTGCACTCGCCACTGTCGTCGGCGTGCTGATCGAGGTGCCGGTGATGCTGTCGGTTGTGGCCATCGTCAATCGCACCAGGCAGTGGTATGAATGCGGCGACGCGGTGAAACGGCATGCCGCCGTCGCCGCCATATCCGCGCACGCGGCTGGAAACACGCGGACACAAGACGTGCGAGCCACACGATGACCGTCACCATCTATCACAATCCCAAGTGCGGCACCTCGCGCAACACGCTCGCCATGATACGCGCCTCGGGCGTCGAGCCGCGCGTCATCGAGTATTTGAAGGAACCGCCGTCGCGCGAGGAACTGGTCGCACTTCTCAAACGCATGAAGGCGCGTCCGCGTGACATCCTGCGGCAGAAGGGGACGCCGTATGATGAGCTCGGGCTTGGCGAGGAGACGCTGAGCGATAAGCACCTGATCGACGCCATGATGGCCCACCCGATCCTCATCAACCGGCCGATCGTCGTGACCAGAAAGGGCGTGCGTCTATGCCGGCCCTCCGAGGTGGTGCTGGAGATCCTCGACAATCCGGACATCGGCGCGTTTACCAAAGAAGACGGCGAGGTGGTCGGTGGCGGCCGCGGCGCTGCAAAGCGCGGCTAGAATATTTTATTGTGTGCGCTTTCACGGCTGGCAGTACCTCGATCGCCGCGAAACATGCCATGGCCCATCGCGACAGCACCTTTAAATCTGCAACGCCGAAGCTAAATTGAAGGGGAGCCGCCACAGGCCAAGGAGCCCCACCCATGACAGCCCCCGAGGTCGACCTGACGAGCCCCAAGGGCCGCATCATCGCCGCCGCATTGGCACTGGCGAGCGAGCGGCCCTGGCGCGAAGTGGCGCTGCGCGATGTCGCCGAGCGCGCCGGCATCACGCTTGTCGCAATTCGCGAGCACTTCGCATCGAAGTCCGAGATCGTCGCAGGGCTGATGCGCGTCGTCGATGACGCAGTGCTGGCGGTTGCTCCCGCTGCGGCCTTAGGCGAGCCCAAGCGCGATCAGCTATTCGAGGTAATCATGGCGCGCTTCGATGCGTTGCAGCCTTATCGCACGGCGCTGCGGTCGATCTCGGCGGATCTGTCTGCAGATCCGGCTGTGATGCGCGCTATGCTCTCCTCGCAGGCGTGGATGCTGCAGGCAGCGGGCATCGATGCAGGCGGCATCGAGGGCGGCATGCGCGTGGCGGGGCTCGCCACGGTTTATGCCTCGGTCTATCGCACCTGGCTCGAGGACGACGATCCGGGCTTTGCGCGCACCATGGCCGCACTCGACCGGCGGCTGCGGCGCGGCGAGCGCACGCTGTCGGCGCTCGATGATATGGGACGCACGGCACGCGGCATCGTGGAGGGCATCGCGTCGATGTTCGGGTCGAAGCGGCAGCCAAGTGCGCGCGCGAGCACCTCGGAGCCGCCGCCTGCATCCGCGGCATCTGCTGCGGGCAACGAGCCGACCCATGTGTGAGTTCAATTGATCGTTTCTGCCGTGAGTGGGTAATGCCGCATCGTCAGGCTTGGAGACATTCCGGCTATCATCGAGGGTATCAGTCGGGTGCTGCAACAATGCTCTAAAGCGGCACGCTGATGATGGCTCGCAGGCCGCCGATCGAACTTTCGCCGAGCGTGATGTCGCCGCCATGGCTCTTGGCGATATCGCGAGCGATGGCGAGGCCAAGCCCGGTGTTGCTCTTGTCCTGGTTGCGGGCGTGATCGATGCGGTAGAACGGCTTGAACACGTTGTCGCGCTCGTTCACCGGAATGCCCGGTCCGTCGTCGTCCACCTCGATCCTGAGCCAGGGCCCCTCGGTCGCCGCGCGGATGATGATGCGCTCGCCATAGCGTAAGGCATTGGTGACGAGGTTGGTAATGGCGCGCTTGAAGGCATTTCGCTTCAAGGGAACGATCAGGTTCATGCTGCGCTTGCGCATCTTGAGCTCGACCGCCGTGCCATAGACTTCCGCTTCGGCCTGCACCTCTTCCAAGAGCTCGCGCACATCGGTAGGTCGCGCCTCCTCGCCGCCGTCACCCTTGGTGAAGGCCAAGTAGTCCTCCAGCATGTGCTGCATTTCATTCACGTCGGCGCGCAGCGATTGCGCCTCCGCGGTTTCGCCCAGCAGCGCCAGCTCGAGCTTGAAGCGCGTCAGCACGGTGCGCAGGTCGTGGCTGACGCCGGCCAGCATGGTGGTGCGCTGGTCGACGTGGGTCTTGATGCGGTCGCGCATCTCCAAGAAGGCTTGCGCCGCCTGTCGCACCTCGCGCGCACCGCGCGGGCGGAAGTCCTCGGGAATGGGCCGCCCCTTGCCGAATTCATCGGCGGCCTCCGCCAAGCGAAGAATTGGCCGGATCTGATTGCGCAAAAACAGAATGGCGACCGTCAGTAGGATCACTGACGTACCGACCATCCATAATAGGAAGATGTGAGAGTTGGACGCGTAGGTCTGCGTGCGCGTGGCGATGAAGCGCAAAATCGCGTTGTCGTGCTTCACGCGAATCTCGACATGGCGGGACTGGCCGACGGTATCGATCCAGTATGGGCGATTGACGCGCCGACGCACTTCATCAGACAGCGCGCGGTCGAGCAGGCCGAAGAACGGCCTGGGCTGGCGCCCGGGCAGGTCTCCCGCCGGTAGAATCTGCAGCGAAAGGCCAAGCTTGTCGCGCGCCAGCTCGATCAGCTGGGCGTTGTTGTCGCCGTCCGGATACTGCTCGTAGATCTCGATCAGCGCGGCGACGTCGCGGGCAGTGGCTTCCGACAAGCGCCGCGTCACAGCCTGCCAGTGCCGCTCCATGAAGACGAAGGCGATGACGCCCTCGAGCACGACGATGGGAGCGATGATGATGATGAGGGCGCGGGCGTAAAGGCCCTTCGGCATCAGATCGGCAAAGCGCAACAATGGCTCGCGAAGCGTGCGGCGAAGGCGTGCCCACACGGCGCGCATCCATGCGGCGGTGCGCACGCCATAACGCGGCCGGACGCGCGGCTGCGGAATCGGCAGTGTCGGTATGTCAGGCGTTATCGCCATCTCGTCCTGTATCGGCGGGGCCAGTCAATGCCGCAAGGGCGCACGCCAGGGATCGCCGCCAAACGGTGGCAGCCCTCAGCTCAATCGGTATAGAGGATATAACCCTTTCCGCGTACCGTTTGCAGGTAGACGGGATTGGACGGGTCCGCCTCGATCTTGCGCCGCAGCCGGTTTATCTGCACGTCGATGGCGCGCTCCGAGCCGGTCGTATCGTCGCTCGACAGCTCATGACGCTGGATCGGCGTGCCCGGTCTCTGGGCGAACTGGCGCAGCAGATCGCGCTCGCGCTCGGTGAGCTTGATCGTCTCGTCGTCGCGCTTCAGCTCGCCGCGCGAGATATGGAACACGAAGGACCCCATGCGCACCTCGTCGGCCGAGCCGCCGGCCGCCGGTGCACGCCCGCGGCGCAGGATGTTTTGCAATCGCAGCAGCAACTCGCGCGGTTCGAAGGGTTTGGGAAGATAGTCGTCGACGCCAGCTTCGAGACCGGCGATGCGATGCTCGGATTCCGAACGCGCCGTCAGCATCAGTATCGGCACCGCGATCCGCGATTTCAAATCGCGTGCGAGTTCGAGGCCGTTCTCGCCCGGCATCATGACGTCGAGCAGAATGATATCGAAGGTCAGCCCGCGCATGGCGGCGCGCGCGGCGGCAGCATTGGCTGCCGGCGTCACGCGAAAGCCGTGCTCGCTGAGATAGCGGCGAAGCAGGTCGCGGATCTTCTGGTCGTCATCGACCACGAGCACATGCGGCGCGTTGTCGGGCAGTGGCTCTTGCAGCGCGGCAGAGGTGATCGTCATGGCTGGTCCTGTTACTCCAAGGCTTGCGGCTCGCAGGGGGGCTGCGGCAGCCGGATCAGCGCGTGAACCCGCTCGCGATCCTTCTCGCCAATCATGGCAAAAAGAAATCGCCGTGTCGCGTCGTCCGCGCCAGGTCCAGCCTTTTCAAGGGCTTCCTCGATCCGCCGGATCTGCAGGCTGGTGAGCTTATCGGCCAGCTTGGTGCCTTTCGGCGTTGCAAAAAGCAGCCGCTCGCGGCGATCCTCCTTGCCCGAGCGCTGTGCGACGAAACCTTCGTCGATGAGCTGCTTCAGAACGCGCGCCAGCGATTGCTTGGTGATCTTGAGGATGTGCAGCAGATCGGCGACGCGCAGGCCGGGATTGCGATTGACGAAGTGAAGCACGCGATGATGCGCGCGGCCAAAGCCATATTGCTCGAGAACCTTGTCGGGATCGTTGATGAAGTCACGATAAGCGAAAAACAGCAGCTCAGCGCAGGCGATCAGGCGGTCGCGCTCGGTCATGGCCGGTAAGGCATCGGGCTCCGGATCTTGCTTAGCCGTTTCCAGGTGCCGCTTCATCCAGGTTCCTCAAGGTACGTCAGTGTTGTTGACTTATTTGCCGCTGATTGATAGTCGTGGCAAGTCATTTTGAATAGTGAAATGAGCGGCTTCGCGCGGCAACAGCGGCGCTGTGGCGACCGCCTCCTCGTCTGCTGCGGTGCGCCTGCACGGCGCGTACCGAGCGCCCGCCTTGTCGAAGGAGGGCATCGACCTGTGAAATGCGCCGGTGCTCCGTGGTGGTTGAGGACAGCACATGGCAGATCTCGTTCCCTATCATGATCGCGATGGTTTCATCTGGTTCGACGGCAAGCTCGTTGCGTGGCGCGACGCCAAGGTGCATGTGCTCACCCACGCGCTGCATTACGCCAGCGCCGTATTCGAGGGTGAACGTGCCTACAACGGCGAGATATTCAAGCTGACCGAGCACACCGAGCGCCTTGTCGCCGGTGCGCGCACGATGGATTTCGAGATTCCGTTCAGCGTTGGCGTGATCGGCGCCGCCTGCCGCGAGGTGGTGCGTGCCAACCAGCTCACCAACGCCTACATCCGCCCGCTCGCCTGGCGCGGCAGCGAGCAGATGGGTGTCTCGGCGCAACAGGCCAAAATTCATCTGGCCATCGCCGCCTGGGATTGGGGCTCCTATTTCCCAATGGAACAGCGTTTGAAGGGCATCCGGGTGACGATGGCGACCTATCGCCGGCCCGATCCTGCCACCGCGCCTGCCAAGACCAAGGCTGCAGGCCTCTACATGATCTGCACGCTCGAGAAACATCGTGCCGAACGTGCTGGATACGCAGACGCATTGATGCTGGATTATCGCGGCCGCGTTGCCGAGTGCACGGGCGCCAATGTCTTTTTCATCAAGAACGGCCAGATCCACACGCCAGTTCCCGATTGCTTCCTCGACGGCATCACGCGGCGCACAGTAATCGGACTTGCCAAGACACGCGGTATCGATGTGATCGAGCGGGTGATCTTGCCGGAGGAACTGGGAAGCTTCGAGGAATGCTTCCTCACCGGGACGGCCGCCGAAGTGACTCCGGTCTCTGAAATTGGCGCGGCGCGCTACACGCCCGGCCGGATCTGTCAGACCCTGCTTGCGGATTATACGGCGCTGGTCGAGCCGAAGTCGAAGGCCGCTGCGCAGTAAGGGCTGCATCCTGGCGATTGTCGCTGCACTGCGATACGCCCGCAGACCATGCGAAGTTGCCAGCCGATCACACTCGCGTGCCAGGTGTTTGCCAAGCCTCAGGGCCACGGTTGCGCGGCGCGTGGCGATGCCGGACACTCCAAAGAGCGGGTTCAGGTAGAGCCAAGTCCGGAGAGTGTGCCATGTCCATGCCGATGATGCAGCGCTTGGGACGAAGGCGTGATGCCAAATGGGGGCGTTCCTTACTCGGTTGGTCCGGGCGAGGTGCTGTCATCGGGGCATTGGCCATTGTGGCGTGCATTTCGGCCGTCGGGCAGGCTATGGCGCAGGTCGGGCCGGGCGGCGCCATCAACCCCAACCGCGATTGCCAGACAGTATTGACCTGCAACTTTCGCAAGGACGGCAGCTATCGTGGCTGCCTATCGTCCTACTCGTGCCGCCAGTGCCGGTTCGTCGCCGCCCGCTGCAGTGTCGGAGGGGCGCGCCGGGGGACCTGCCAGCGGCTGCAATGCTCGTGGGGCTGATGGGGGTTCGGCTTCAATCGTGAAGGCGTCTCTTGCCAGGTGAAGCCTGTCAGGGAAAACCTGGAGCGGTGAAGGTTTGACGCCGATTCAGTTCAGCCGGATCAGTTCTTGCGCGAGGTGAGGGCGCAGCATACGCAGCCCAGAAACGCCGCCACGGCGATGCCGAAGATTGCCAGAGCGATGTGCGAGGGATCAAAGCCGAGACGGGGCGCCAGCATCGCCAGCATTGTCGTCCAGAACAGGGCCGGCGCGATCGCCATCAACGACAAACCGAGCATTCGGTCCGCCAAACGCGATGAGCTGGCCGTGGTGTTGTCGGCGCGGCCAGAAATCTCTTGAGCGGCAATGGTGTGAGCGGAAATCTGCATCGTCGGGCTCCAGAACATCGGACGCGAGCGAGCGCATCCCGGCAATAGATCGACGGTAGTGTTCAAATCTTTCCGAGACCCTAACTCGTGCGGCATTGGGTGCCTGCCTGTTTGAGCGGAATTAACAAATACTGAAACATTGTCCCGGCGAGCGGGATTCGCAATTTCGCAAAACATAGAGCAGGTTCAACTTACTTACCTGGATTCGCTTCAAGCCACGGTGGCCTGCTCTAAGTCCTTAGATTGAGAGTCTGATCGACGCTCTCGATGGAAACGCTTGGCGTTTCCATCTCAGACGATCAGGCCCTAGTCCGTGAGGCCGTCGCCGTTAAGCAATCTGGTCACGCATCGCAGAACTGGTCAGCACCAGCGAAACTCAATATTGATAGCGCCGCAAGCCGCCTGGATAACTTCATCCACTAATTCATTATAGAACGGTCACAAATATGACGGCAGTGCGCCCCGTAGCGCCAGTTGACGTAGCCGTTATCGGCGGTGGCCACAACGGGTTGGTGGCGGCGGCATATTTGGCGCAGGTCGGACTTTCTGTGGTCGTGTTGGAGCGGCGCAGCATCGTCGGCGGTGCAGCAGTAACAGAAGAATTCCATCCAGGCTTTCGCAACTCGGTGGCGTCTTACACGGTCAGCTTGTTGAGCCCGCGGGTGATTGCCGATCTCGAGCTGGCGCGCTTCGGTTTGAGGATTATCGAGCGCCCGGTTGCAAACTTCTGGCCTGTCGATGCCACGCGCAGCCTGCTGATGCCGTATGGGCTGGCCGGACGGCAAGCGGCAATCGCGCAATTCTCCAAGGCAGATGCCGAGCGGCTGCCCGACTATGACGCGGCGCTCGAGCGGGCGGCGAGCGTTCTACGCGAACTGGTGCTGGAAACCCCGCCCAATGCGGGTGGAGGCATCCTCGATCTGATCCGCGCCGGCAAGATCGGCCGCAAGATCGGCAAGCTGTCGCTCGATGATCAGCGTTTGCTGCTCGACCTGTTTACCAAGAGCGCGCGGGGCTTTCTCGACCAGTGGTTCGAAAGCGATATCGTGAAGGCGGCATTCGCGTTCGACGGTATCGTTGGTGCTTATGCTTCGCCTTCGACACCGGGCACCGCCTATGTGCTGCTGCATCATTGCTTTGGCGAGGTCAACGGCAAGCCGGGCGTGTGGGGCCATGCGGTTGGCGGCATGGGCGCCATCAGCGCGGCGATCGCTGCTTGTGCGCGCGCGGCTGGCGTCATCATCCGCACGGATGCCGAGGTTGTCTCGGTGCGTGGCGCCAACGGGCGCGCGACGGGCGTCGTGCTGGCGAGCGGGGAGGAGATAGAAGCGCGCGCAGTGGCCAGCAACATCGGTCCGAAGCTGCTGTTCCGATCCCTGGTTCCAGCTGGGCTCGTCAGTGAGGAAACGCGCCGCCGTTTCATGACGATCAAGACCGGATCGGGCACATTCCGCATGAACGTCGCGCTGTCGGAGCTGCCGGATTTCACCTGCCGCCCCGGCCGCAAGATGGGGCCGCATCATGGCTCGGGAATCATCATCGGGCCGACGCTCGATTACCTGGAGGCTGCTTATCTCGATGCGCGCCAGCACGGGTGGTCGCGTGCACCGGTGGTGGAAATGCTGATCCCCTCGACGCTCGACGCTTCGCTAGCGCCGGCCGGTCAGCATGTGGCAAGCCTGTTCGTGCAGCACGTTGCACCGCAGTTGCCGGGTGAGCGCTCGTGGTCCAACCCCGCCGAGAAGCAAGCATTTGCCGATCTCGTCATTGATACGGTTTCAGCCCACGCGCCGAACTTCAAAAGCAGCGTGATCGCCCGCCAGGTGCTCTCCCCACTCGAACTGGAACAGCGCTTCGGGCTTGTCGACGGCGACATCTTCCACGGCCAGTTGTCGCTCGATCAGCTGTGGGCTGCGCGGCCGGTGCTGGGTCACGCCGATTACCGGATGCCGGTCAAGGGGCTTTACCTGTGTGGCTCGGGCGCCCACCCAGGCGGCGGCGTTACCGGGCTGCCCGGGCGCAACGCAGCGCTCGAGATCGTGCGCGATCTACGGCCCGGACTGGGCGCCCGGCTCGGCAGACTGGTGCGGCGGCAATGACGATGGGCACGGACGTGCGCTGCTCCGGCAGGATGGAACATGCCGCAGAGGCGGTGCGAGGTTTTTTGTGCGACGCGGGCCGAGAAGCCCTATATGTACGCTTGGCTGACCGCGCCTGTCGGAAAATGAAGCGCAGCGCAGCAATTGGCGAGGAACGTCGTTGACCTTGATGGATCGAAACGCGGGCACTGCGGGCAGCATATCGGCCCAGAGCTATCGCGCGCTGATGCGGCATCAGGCCGGTGCGGTGACGATTGTCACGACCGGTAACGGATCGACGCGCGCCGGTTTGACCGCAACCGCCGTCTCCTCGCTATCAGATACCCCGCCGACGATCCTTGTTTGCGTGCAGCGCAAAGTTGGCGCGCATGACGTCATCGCCGGCTCGCGCGTCTTCTGCGTCAACATCCTGGCTGCCGATCAGCAACGTGTGGCCGAGCGCTTTGCCGGCAAGAGCGGTGTGCACGGCACCGACCGCTTCGAGGGGCAGGCGTGGGCCAAGCTCACGACAGGAGCGCCGGTGCTTGTCGATGCGCTCGCCTCGCTCGATTGTGAGCTGGTGGAGAGCCACGGCTTTTCCACGCATACGATTTTCATTGGCCGCGTCATCGATGGTCTCACACGCCCGGAGGCCCAGCCGCTGCTCTTTTTCCGTGGCGACTACTGGAACCTCGGCGGAGCCTGAGGGGAGACCGGCTGGGCATGCTGACCATCACGAGTCGCATCGCGATCGAGGACGCGGAGCTGGAGGAACGCTTCGTGCGCGCCTCCGGTCCTGGCGGGCAGAACGTCAACAAGGTCTCGACCGCGGTCGAGCTGCGCTTCAACGTCAAGGGCTCGCCGTCACTGCCCGAGCCCGTGCGCCAGCGCTTGATCCAGCTTGCAGGGCGGCGGATGACGGACGACGGCGTGCTCGTCATTCGCGCCGAGCAGTTCCGATCCCAGGAGCGCAATCGCGAGGATGCGCGCGCCCGGCTTTGCGAGCTCATCAAGGAGGCCGCGGTGCCGCCCAAGCCGCGCATCAAGACGCGGCCGACGCTCGCCTCCAAGACACGGCGGCTCGAAGCGAAATCCAAGCGCAGCCAGATCAAACGCAACCGCGGTGTGCGCGACATCGATTGAGATTGGCGCGGTGCCGATTGCGAGCGACTAAGACGACAAGAAAGACGAGCCTTGCCGAAGCTTTCTGCCAATCTCTCGATGCTGTTTACCGAAGTGGCGTTTCTCGATCGCTTCGCAGCGGCAGCGCGGGCTGGATTTGATGGTGCCGAGTTTCTGTTTCCCTATGCGTGGCAGGCCAAGGACATCAAGGAACGGCTTGAGGCGACCGGTTTGGAGCTGGTGCTGTTCAACATCTCACCGGGAGACTGGGACAACGGCGAGCGCGGGCTGGCGGCATTGCCCGGCCGTGAAGATCAGTTTGCGCGGGCGCTGGATCAGGCGCTCGCCTATGCGGATGCGCTCGGCTGTCGGCGTCTGCATGCGATGTCGGGACTTGAGACGCAAGGAGCCTCGCGCGATGTGCTGGTTGCCAATCTGGCCAAGGCGGCGAGTGCTGCGGCACGGCACGGAATCGACATCCTGATCGAGCCGATCAATACCTTCGACATGCCGGGATACTTTTTGACGCGGACGGCCGATGCTGCGGCGATCATCCGCGATGTCGGCGCTTCGAACGTGCGTCTGCAACTCGATCTTTATCATCGCCATCGGATGGAGGGTGACGTGATGCGGGCCATCGAGACGCACGGATCTCTGGTCGGCCACTATCAGATTGCCGGCCCGCCCGATCGCGGCGAGCCCATTCCCAGCGAGCTTGATGTGCCTGCGCTGTTTCCCGCCATCGAAGCCACGGGCTATCAGGGTTGGATCGGCTGCGAATACCGGCCGCGCAATGGGACATTGGCCGGGCTTTCCTGGCGCGACGGCATCTCGCACCAACAGGCTGGCGCTGCGACTCCTGGCCAATGATGGCAGGACGCCCAAACGGACCGCTCTTTTCGAAACCAATTTCGACGTGTCGAGCTCGCGCCGTTAAAAATCTTTGGATGTTTACGCGCGCTCCCGCCCCAACGAGCGCTTTAACATCATAAGAAAACACTTCCAAAAAGCGAAAGACCGGCCACCTGGGCCGGTCTTTCTACTTTGTCGTTGGCTTCCCCCATCAGGCTCAGTAGAGGAGGCGCGGGCCGGTCTTGATGCGCGGCATCAGGTCGGGGAGGCCGGCACCAGCCGCATCGGACTGCACGTAGAGCTTGCCATTGCCTTCCATGTAGAAGGTATCCGCGACGATGGCCGTGTACTTCGACTCCTGGTTCATCTCGCCATTGCCGCCAACATTCAGCTTCCACTGCGGGATATAGAGGACACCTTCGATCTTGACGCGCCCGCCACCTTGGATCACCGACTCGGTGATGCTGTTCCAAGAGTACAAGCGATCGACGATGGCGAAGCCTGCGAGATCACCCTCGGTCGGTGCCTTGAGGTCAATGGAACCACCGCCGCGCACCATCATCTTCGTGCTCGAGCCGGCGAAGAACAATGTTACGCCTTGGGCTGTGAGGCTCGCCTGCCCCTGCACTTCCAGATAGCCGTCGCGGAAGATGTAGGTGCCGGGCTTCATGGTCACGATCGCCTGCGGTTTCAGGACCGTATTGCCGCAGTAGACGCCGGGCTCGAGGGTATAAGTGCCACCCTTGAGGGAGAGGTTGGTCTCCTTACAGGCCCCGAAGAAGCCGGCCGGGCTCCAAGTCTGGAACTTGGCCTTGAAGGGATCTTCCATCTGATCGCACTTGTCATAGGGCTGCGGATCGAAGTGATCGGCGCCAATCGAGCTGCCATGCGAGCAGAAGCCTTGGCCGGTACCCATCGCTGCGCCGACTGCGTTGATGGCGGTTGCGCTGTTCGAGTTCACCCAAGTCCAGCAATTGCGCGAGGACACTTTGTTGATACCCTGCAGGTGCAGGCCGTCGGGGCTCGTCTCGTTGAGCGCGAGCATGCAGGCAACGCCACCGTTCTCAACCTGCGACTGCGCCGCGGTGGCCAAGTTGACGTTCAGCTTGTCGACGCCGAGCACGTTCATGAAGGTCGTCTTCATGGTGTAGTTCACTGATACTCGGACGTTGGAGTTGGAAGCATCGACCGAGGAAGAAATGCCTTCGAGCTTGGTGGCATTTATCGAGGCCTGCAACATGTGCTCTGCCGCGTCATAGCGGTTCGAAGCGTTCGTGGCAGGCAACCGGGCTCCCGCGATTGCCGCGCTATCTGCAATCTGCTGCAGCTGGCCCTTCACGTTGAGGTATTTCGAATAATCGATGGCTATGCCGCTCAGCGCTATCATCGGCACAATGACGAGACCGAACTGTATTGCGATGGCGCCACGCTTGTCGCTAGCAAATGAGTTGAACTGGCTCAATAGGGACCGAGACATAGTGCGCTCCAATTTCTGGCGTTCATGAAGCGAATATGCCAGGAAGGTTATAAGGTGGTGTTTCCTGATCAGATAAAATTTGAACCACTTGCGCTCGGCTTTAAAATCAAGTGGGAGCTAGTAAATTGGCCACTTCTGCGTTCATTAGAATTTTATGCGAATTGTTTGTCCCGGAAGGTCGGCGCCAGCGGGTGCCGCCGCGATCCTCCACAAGCAGCCTGCAGAGCGGTATGCGGGGCCGATGAAGCCCTTCGCATTCCGCTTTAGAGTTCTGATCGACTGAGATGGAAACCCATGCGTTACCATCGAGGGCGTGAATCAGACTCTCAATCAAGGACTTAGAGCAGGCCACTGTGGCACGAGGCATTTCCATGTAAGTTGAGCCTGCTCTAGGAGCCGCCCGCCGGAGATGGTCCGTGCAGGCTTACACTCAATGGCGACTTGCGGATCCAATGTCGAAGTGGTGGGTTTTCGCTGTCGCAAAGGCCGATCAATAGAGCAGGCGAGGTCCGCTCTTGATGCGTGGCATCAGATCAGGCAGTGCCGCACCGTTCGCGTCGGACTGCACGTAAAGCCGTCCGTTGCCCTCCATGTAGTAGTGATCTGCCACCATGGCGAAGAAACGCGACTCCTGATTGATTTCGCCGTTGCCGCCAATATTGACCCGCCACAGCGGCGCATAGACGATGCCTTCGATCTTGATCCGGCCGCCACCCTGGATGATGGACTCGCGCACTGAGGAGCCGGCCCGCTTCGGCTCGACCATGACGAAGCCCGCGTAATCTCCCTCGGCGGGCGCCTTGAGGTCGACGTGACCGCCACCACGTACGATGAATTGCGTATTGTTACCATTGAAATGGAGGGTGACGCCTTTGCCCGACAGACTGGCTTGTCCCTGCACCTCGAGATAGCCGTCGCGGAACTCGTAAACGCCGGGCATCATCGTCACGTTAGCTTGCGGCTTCAATACGGTATTGCCGCAGTAGACTCCTGGTTGCAGCACGAAGGTATCGTTTTTCAGTGATAGATCGGTGTGCTGGCAACTGGCGTCGGCTGATGGAGTGTTGCGGAATGTATTGGCGAACGGGTCCTCGATGATGTCGCACTGCGTATAGGGCTGTGGATCGAAATGGTCGGCACCGCTGGCGCCGCCATGGGTGCAAAAGCCCTGTCCGGTGCCGATTGCAGCGCCAACCGCGTTGATGGCAGTGGGGCTGTTCGAATTGACCCAGGTCCAGCAGTTGCGCGACGATACTTTGTTGATGCCCTGCAGATGCAAGCCGTCATCGGTCGTCTCGTTCAACGAGATCAGGCATGCGACACCACCGTTCTCGACTTGCGACTGTGCCGCGGATTTGACGCTTATGTCGAACCTGTCGACACCGAGCACGCCCATCAGGCTGGTCTTGTAGCTGTAGTTGAGATCGATCGTCACGTTGGCGTTGCTGGCGCTGACGTTAAATGTTGCATCGCCGAGCTTGGCTGCCGTTAACGAAGCAGCAATCATGTGGTTGGCCTCGCTGAGGCGTCGGTCACTGGAGGTTGCTGGCAGTCGCGCGCCCGCTATCACGGTAGAATCGGCGATGTCTTGAAGCTGCTTCCTGATGCTGATGACCTTGGAATAATCGACCGCAATGCCGGAAAACGCCACCATTGGGACGCTAATCATGGCGAATTGGAGGGCGATTACGCCGCGCTCATTGCGGACAAATCCGTCGAAGAATTGCCTTAAGAAACGCTTCATGCGAGCCTCCTGTTTTTTTCGAATGGAGGTAACTTCTCGCTAACCCATGGATCAAATACTAAAAAAAAACCTCGCATTTTATCAATGCCAGCAACTTATGTTGGGGCGATTTGAACGGGGTGAATGGGATCTTTAAATGATCGGGAAGGATTGAAGAAATGTATATTCTATTTGGCCTGAATTCGCGTCATAACTGGCTCGATCTGCCTGTTTTGTAGAGCAAAAGATGGGTGGCGGCGCCCGCTGCGGCTCAGCGGTTGGTCAGCTTCAGCTCGATGCGGCGGTTTTTGCGCAGGCTGGCCTCGTCGGTACCCTGCTCGAGTGGGGCAAATTCGCCATAGCCGGCCGCGACCAGGCGTTTGGCCGGCACGCCTTTGGAGATCAGATATTTGACGACCGAGGCCGCGCGCGCGGTCGCAAGCTCCCAGTTTGAGGGAAATTGCGGCGAGGCAATCGGGCGGATGTCGGTGTGGCCATCGACCTGCAAGGCCCAGTCGATCTCGGGCGGGATTTGCTGCGACAACTCGACGATCGCCTGCGCCAGCCGGTCCATGGCCGCCAGCCCTTCCGGGGTCATGGTCGCCTGGCCTGACGGAAACAGCACCTCGCTTTCAAAGACGAAGCGGTCGCCGACGACACGGATATCCTTGCGGTCGGCCAGCAATTCGCGCAGGCGGCCAAAAAAGTCGGAGCGGTAGCGTTGCAGCTCCTGCACCTGCCGGGCGAGAGCTGCATTGAGCCGGGAGCCCAGATCCTTGATGCGGTCTTGCGACTCGACGTCTTTCTTCTCGGACGCTGCGAGCGCCTCGTTAAGTGCGGCGATCTGGCGGCGCAGTGCCTGCAATTGCTGGTTCAGCAGATCGACCTTGGCGAGCGCGTCATCGGAGACCTTCTTTTGTGAATCGAGGTCAGTTTGCAGGCCGGAGATGCGGTCGGCCTGGGTCTTGGCCTGCTCGTTCCCGGTCAGGCTGAGGCCCGAGATGCGCTGGTTCTCCTGGCGCAGCTCCGCCAGCGTCGCCTGCAATGCAGCTAATTCGTCACCGGAGTTCTTCGACTTGCTCTTCTCCAATGAAAGCAGGCTTGTCAGTTCCGCGATTTGCCGGTTGAGGCGCTGCAACGCGCTGTCCTTGCCGCTCGATTCCTGGCTGGCGAAATATTGGGCCAGCATGAAGATCGACATCAGGAACGTGACGACCAGCAGAAGCGTCGAAAGCACGTCGACGTAGCCTGGCCAGAACTCGCCGTAATCGCCAGAGCGTCGCGTGCGTCCGCGCGGCATGCCTCAGCTCCCCTGGCGCTCGAGGTTCTGGGCGAGATCCTTGAGCACGGTGGCGACCGCGGCCTGCTGGGAAGCCTGCTCGTCCACCCACTCGCGTACGATCTGCTGCTCGGTGCGCATCTGGGTGATCAATTGGCCCACGCCTTGGGCGAGGTCGCGGATCTCCTTGCCCGATTGCTCTGCCGCGTGCGGGTCGGGCGGCTCGCCGAGCTTGATGCTGACCTCCTCGAGCACGCGCTGCATATCGAAGAGCGTGGCGGAGAGCTGGCGCATGACGGCGTCGCTGGAGCCTGTCGTGGCGCCGCCCGGTGTCAGCTCGGTAATGCCCGAGAGCCATTCCTCCAGCTCGTTGTAGAAACGGTTCTGCGCGTGGCTCGCCTGCAGTTCGAGAAAACCCAGCACCAGTGAACCGGCGAGACCCAGCAGCGAGGACGAGAAGGCGGTGCCCATGCCCTTCAGCGGAGCGGCGAGCCCTGCCTTCAGGTCGTCGAACATGTTGACGCTTTCGCCGCCCTTGGTGTCGATGGTGCCGATTGCCTTGCCGACCGATTGAATGGTGTCGAGCAGGCCCCAGAAGGTGCCGAGCAGGCCGAGGAAGACCAGCAGCCCAACCAGATAGCGGCCGGTGTCGCGCGCTTCATCGAGTCTCGATCCGAGCGACTCCATAATCGAGCTCATTGACGCCGTGGAGAGCGAGATCGCGCCGGTGCGGTCGCGCAGCATCGTCGCCATCGGCAGCAGCAGGCGCGGCTTATAGGCAATGGCGAGGCCGGGATCGGCGATGCGGAAGGCGTTGACCCAGCGGATTTCGGGATAAAGCCGGATGACCTGGCGGAACGAGTAGAGGGCGCCGAAGGCGAGCACGCCAATGATGAGGCCGTTTAGGCCGGGGTTGGTCATGACCGAGCGCACAAGCTGCTCGTGCAGAATGGCGGCCAGGAAGCCGACCAGCGTCAAGAAGATCAACATGCGGACAAGAAACAGCCCGGGTGGATTGATGGCGCGATGGGTGCCTTGCAGGCTTTCGCTCGGTCTCTTGCGCGCCATGCTTATCCCTCTAACCCGTTGGCACTTCTTGCACCCGGCATCGCCTGCCGCCAGCGGCGCCGGATGAGGGCTCGCGCGCTACACCGGAATTAACCTGTGCGCCGTTGGCCATTGGCGCGTGAGCCTACCTCACCCGCACGGCGTGGCAAACCCGTAGGTCAGGCAGTGTCCCGAGCGCAACGTCCCTCGCCCTCATATCCCAACTGGATTGATGCGGCGATCATCACACTACCAGGTATTTTGGCCACAGCAGGGCGGCGGTCGACCTAAGGGCTTGTTGTCTGCTCTCGGTCAGCCTGCGGTGTGCTGGCCGCTCAGCAACGGCATCATGCCTTTGTGGATGGCCATGTTGGCGGCCAGGATCTCGCCCTTTTCCAGCATCGCATCCCCGCCATTGAGGTCGGTGCAAATGCCGCCCGCCTCGCGCATGATGACAATGCCGGCGGCCAGATCCCACGGCTGGATGCCACGCTCCCAGAACGCATCGAAACGTCCCGCGGCGGTCCAGGCGAGATCGAGCGCGGCCGAGCCGGTGCGGCGCACGCCGGCGACTTCCTGCATCACGGTTTTCATTTCGGCGAGAAACGGGCCATGGCCTGGGCGGCCGCGATGGGGAATGCCGGTGGTGACGACGGCGTCGGCAATGGTCTTGCGGGCGGCGACGCGCAGGCGGCGGCGATCATTCAAATAGGCGCCCTTGCCGCGCTCGGCACTGAAGATTTCGTCAGCAATGGGATTGTAGATGACGCCGGCGACAAGCTGGCCTTCTCGCTCCAGGCCGATCGAAGTGCAGAACAGCGGGATGCCGTGCAGAAAATTGGTGGTGCCGTCGAGTGGGTCGATGATCCAGCGGTGCGTGGCGTCACTGCCGGAAACAGTGCCGCCTTCCTCCATCAGGAAGCCATAGTCGGGCCGCGCCTTGGACAGTTCCTTGTAGAGAATCTCCTCGGCCCTGAGGTCTGCCGCCGAGACGAAGTTGGCGGGCCCCTTGATGGAAACCTGCAACTGCTCGACCTCGCCGAAATCGCGCGTCAGGCTGCGTCCGGCCTTGCGGGCGGCGCCGACCATAACGTTCATCAAGGCGGTGGCGACCATGTTCGGGGCTTTCTCTCGTTGGATCGGGTTGCGGCTGGCATCACGGCCCAATCAGCCGGAAATGGGCTGAACGGGCGGGGCATGCCCGCGGGCGTGTGAAAGGCGCTGAGGCCTACCCCGTCCGGTCGCTGGTGGCAAGACGGGCGCGGCCATCTGTGGCGCGTGTCGCAGCTTCAGGCGGCGATATATTAGCGTTTGTGGTGGGGCAGGGCGGCCAAGCCACCGGGGGGAACCGTCACGATCCACCCCGCCTTATGGCACCTGTCGGAGCTTCGGTGGTTATGGGAGCAGGTTTCTGTCGCGCCACTGCGCCGCGGCCGCTTCCGCCTTCTGCCGATCGGCCTTGCCAAGACCCGCCACATGCGCGTCGAGCACCTTGTCCTCGGCAATGCCGCCCGCCTTGGCAATGAGCCGCCAGCGCGCCGCTTCGGCCGGATTCTTCTCGACGCCGACACCTTCCAGATAGATGTGTGCGAGCCGGTTCTGTGCGCCTGCGATGTTCTTGTCGGCCGCCGCCTTCAAGAGTTCGATCGCCTTTGGCTCGTCCGCCGTCAGTCCCAGACCCTTCAAAAGCAGCACCGCGTATTCGTATTGGGCAATTGCCATGCCCTGATCGGCCGCGGCCTTCAGCCAGCGCGAGGTCTCGACCGCATCGTGTGGCACGCCAGCGCCCGCCTGATGGAGCGTCGCCATATCGTACTGCGCGGCTGCGATGCCCTTTTCCGCCGCATACCGGATGTGCATTGCGGCGCGATACGGGTTTTCCGGCTTGCCGTCTCCCTTGAGGAACAGCAGGCCGAGATTGTAGTTGGCGGCGGCATGCCCGGTGCGGGCGGCGCGCTCGAACATCACGGCGGCGCCGCTGCGATCCTTCTGCACCCCGCGTCCTTCCGCCAGGATCACGCCATAGGCGAACTGCCCTTCGATATCGCCCAACTCGGCCGCCCGCTTGTACCATTGGGCGGCGAGCTGATCGTTCTTGGCGACCCCGAGCCCCTCGGCATGGATGCGTGCGATCAACGAGTGTGCGGCAGCATCGCCCATTGCGACGAGCTTTTCGGCAAGCGCCAGCGCCGTCAAATAGCGGCCCTGGTCGAAGGCCAGATAGGCATCGTCGTTGTCGGCAGGCGGTTTGCCGACGACGGGCGGCGTCTTGCTCTTGTCGAACTGCTGGTAGTCCTTGGAGTGGGTGGAGACGTTGGGGCCCACGAGCGAGCGATCGGGCTTGGCCTCTGCTGTGGCCGGTGCCGGCTTGCGCTTGGGTTTGGCCGGGGCCTCCTCGCGCTGCACCCACGAGCTGGTTTCGGCGTTGGCCTGGCCGGCCGAAGCGGCGGCGAGCATGCAAGCCAATGCGCTGGTGATCGTGAGACTGAAAGCGAGGCCGTTGGCAAAGGCACGCCGCTGATGGCAACGACGGATGCGTAGACTCACGTTTCGCCTCCATTGATCGTGGCGGATGCGCAGCTGAGGCCGGCGCGCCATACTGCCACTCACGTCGTTTCCTCGTGCACATCGAGACTGCGGGCCGCCGCTGCCACGAACGCCTGCAGGTCGGCTCCAGACAGACCCTCGGGCAGATTGATTGCCACGAAGTCGGCACCCAGTTCCGCCAGCCGGCGCGCGACTTCCAGCTCGTCGACATCGAAGGCGACGCATGGCACCTCGAAGATTGCGCCCCACCATTCGCACAACTCCTCGCGTCGTTGTGCAGCCGTTTCGCGATCCTCGACATGATCGGGAATGCCGAATGCCACATACTCGGCGCCGGCCTCGCCCTGTTCCATCGCCTCGTGACGCGAGCGGCCGCAATCGACACCGAGCATGAAGCGATGGCCGAGTATGTCGCGGGCCTCAGCCGAGCGAGCGGCCAGATCCTTCGACCAGGTCAGGTGTACGCCGTCGGCCTTGGTGGTGCGGACCAGTTGCGCGTCGTCGGCCAGCAGAACGGCGACGCCGTGGCTTTGGGCGAGCTTGATCAGCGGCAGCACGGCTTGCGCGTCCAGGACGCCATCTGCGGCAGGCTTGAGGAGCAGGGAGGCAGGCGTCGCCGCGGCGAGTGCGGCCGTCAGACGGTCGAGCGCGGCAGGGCCGGCGCGCAGCACCAGGTAAAGATTGGAGGTCGGTGCGGCAGCCGGCATGGGGCCTCTTTTGTGGGCTTGGAAACGGTGTCGACGAGCGAGGCTATCGAACCCGATTGGGGCGGAAAAGGGGCTTAGAGTGCTTCCGGAAAAGTGGGAACCGGTTTTCCGATAAGAAGCACGACAAAACAATGGTCTAGAGCCGTTCCGCGATTCGATTAAAACCGGACCGGCTCTCGGCAACGCAACGACGGCCGGACACGAGATCCGGCCGTCGTTTGGGGTTGGTCTAATGCGCCGGGTACGTGGCCGGCATTGGCCCAATCGGGGACCGCACTTGGTTGTCGCGATCAACGCATCAGGTGATCGACGCCTCGTAGATCTTGTCGACTGCGGCCTTCAGTTTGGCATTGAACTCCGCATCGCTCTGCTGGGCGGTCAGGCCCTCGGTGAGCGCCCGGCTGAAGGATGCGATCATGCCCGGATTGCGGCTCAGCTTCTCGCACGCATCGTCCCGGCTGTAGCCGCCCGACAAGGCAACCACCCGCGCGGTCTTCGGATGCGCGATGAGATCGGCATAAAAGCCGTCCTTGTTCGGGATGGTCAGCTTGAAAATAACCTGCTGGCCTTGCGGAATGCCATCGAGCCCGGCAAGCAGCTCCGCCTTCAAAAGGTCTTCGCACGTCGCCTTGTCGGCGGCCTTGATGTCCACCTCGGGTTCGAGGATCGGCACCAGGCCATGGCTCAGAACCTGCTTGCCCCAAGTGAACTGCTGGGCGGCATTGGCCTTGATGCCGGCCGGGTTGGCTTGCTTGATGACCGAGCGCTCTTTCGTTCCGTAGATGCCCTTCTTGACGGCTCGCTCGAGCAGCTTGTCGAGGTCCGGCACGGGCTTCATCAGTTGCACGCCGTCGGCATCGGCAAGCAGGCCCTTGTCGATCTTGAGGATCGGCACGATGCCCTTTTCTTCCCATAGATAGCTGGGGGTGGGCTTGCCGGAGACGTCCCGGTCCATGGTCTGCTCGAACAGGATTGCGGCGAGGATGCGGTCGCTGGTGAACGACGGGCTGGTCATGATCCGCGAGCGCATCTGGTGGATCATGTCGAACATCTGATCCTCGCCCGAGTAGGCACTCTCCTCGATGCCATAGAGCCTCAGCGCTTTCGGCGTGCTGCCGCCACTCTGATCCAGGGCCGCGATGAAGCCCTTGGCGGAGCGCATACGTTCGTGCTGTTTGGCGTTCATTCGAAAGATCCCTTCCAATCCCGGCTAGGCACCGTCCAACCCACAATTGTGGGTTGGCAATCCACCCCTGTCCCGGCATGACCGTGGCGGCGATGATTTCGAGAGCGGCGATAGCGCAGATGCAGCGCCTTTGCCAGCAGTCGAAGGTTGGACGAGGCCGCCGGTCGTCCTGGTCAGGCATCTTTGGGCAAACGGTGTCCTCAATGCGCTAACCTGGATTAAGTGCGCGAGCACAAAAGCACGGGATTTCATGGCGCGTAGTGGTCGGCGTGTATGCCCGTAGGCTCAGCCCACGCCGAGCCGACCCACGGTCGAGAACCGTCAGCCGCCCGGGTCGGTGTCGGTCATATCGCCGGTCTCGCCGATTTTGGCCCCGGACGGGAACTTGTAGGACGCATAGCGGATGACGAGCACCGAAAGCGCCAGAATGAGTATCGCCGCCGACAGGATGATGACGCCTATGTCAGGCTTGGGCTCGTGGTTGACCCAGCCGATCAGGTGCCGCGTCAGCGCCGTGATGCCGATGTAGATCAGAAAGCGCAGCGGCATCCGGTTGGTCTTGAAGTAGATGCCGACCATCGAGCCGATCTCGAGATAGATGAACAGCAGCAGCAGGTCCTCGATCGAGGCATGCTTCTTGGCCATCAGCTCGATGAAAAAGGTGACGCCCGACCACACTGTTGCCGCTCCGATCGCGAACAGGCCGATCAGGTGGAACGTCTCGGTGAGGAAATGGCCGATCGGCTGCGCGATGCGCTGGACGAGGTCGCCGGCGCGGTTGGCGTGGTGCTCTGGTGTCGGCATGAAGCGGTCCCGTCCTGGTGGGAGAGCGCATCGTAGCGTGCATTTGAGAAAAGTGAAGGCCGCAGCGTTGCCGCCGCGGCCGTGGAACACTTGGAGCGATGTGGCGGCGCTTTTATGCGCTGCCCCGTCAGATCAGCTTCGCCATGGCGACCGCGGTGTCGTTCATGCGGTTGGAGAAGCCCCACTCGTTGTCGTACCAGGAGAGCACGCGCACCATGTTGCCGCCGATCACCTTGGTCTGGTCGATGTGGAAGACCGAAGAGCGGCTGTCGTGGTTGAAGTCCATCGACACGTTGGGCTCGTCGGTGAAGCCCAGCACGCCCTTCAGCGGACCATTGGCGGCAGCCTTGATGGCGGCGTTGATCTCGTCCTTCGTCGTCTCGCGCTTGGCGATGAACTTGAAGTCGACGACCGAAACGTTGGGTGTCGGCACGCGGATCGCGGTTCCGTCGAGCTTGCCGTTGAGATCGGGCAGCACGAGGCCGACGGCCTTGGCCGCGCCCGTCGACGTCGGGATCATGCTCATGGCCGCCGCGCGGGCGCGGTAGAGATCCTTGTGCATTGTGTCCAGCGTCGGCTGATCGCCGGTGTAGGAGTGAATGGTCGTCATGAAGCCCTTCTCGATGCCGACGAGATCGTTCAGCACCTTGGCGACGGGGGCAAGGCAGTTGGTGGTGCACGAGGCGTTGGAGATGACGAGGTGGTCCTTCGTCAGCTTGTCGTGGTTGACGCCGTAGACGACGGTGAGGTCGGCGCCATCGGCGGGGGCTGAGACGATCACGCGCTTGGCGCCCGCGTCGAGATGCGCCTTGGCCTTGTCGCGCGCGGTGAAGATGCCGGTGCATTCCATGGCGATGTCGACGCCGAGCGCCTTGTGCGGCAGTTCGGCTGGGTTCTTGATGGCCGTGACCTTGATCGGTCCGGTGCCGACATCGATGCTGTCGCCGCTAACGGTCACTTTGCCGGGGAAGCGACCATGCACCGAATCGTAGCGCATCAGGTGTGCGTTGGTCTCGACCGGTCCCAGGTCGTTGATGGCGACGACCTGGATGTCGGTTCGGCCGCTTTCAACGATCGCGCGCAAAACGTTGCGTCCGATACGTCCAAAGCCATTGATTGCGACCTTCACTGCCATGATGTGTGTTCCTCCGCGGAAATTTGGCGTTCTGGTGGAGCGGCGCTCTACTGAATTCGGTGTCTTGCGACCTCGCGCGTTCGTGTCGTGCCGGCTTGTCGATCCGGTGGGCTGGCGCGATTGTCGGCGGCCTCGCAGATGAGGCGGCGCCATTAAGTTGGCGTGTGATGGTCCTGTCAATGCGCCAGAGGCCCCGCCAGGCAGACGGAAAGTCGCACGTCGGGTTTTCTTCGCCGCTGGTGGTCCGCGCGGATTGACGTCGCGGGACGAACCCCCCTATGGTTCCAGGCAGTTTGCGCACGCGCCACCGATTGCAGCAGGAATGGCATCTGGCCGAGTCGCATTTTTTCGGAACAATCGATATGGCCCCACGGGCAAAGTCAAAAAAGACGGGCTCGCCAGCCGCGTCTGAGGTTCGGCAAACCGCACGAGCCGCCTCGACCAAGGCGAAGGCGCCGGTGGCCGCACCCCAGGCCGCCGAGCTGGAGGTTGAACTGCGCGCCTTGCGCCAGCAACTCGTCGAGGCCAAAGCGGAAATTGCTCGACTGGAGAAGCGGCAAGAACTTGTGGTTAACCGAATTGATTGGGTGATCGACTCCTTGCATAACCTTCTGGACGATGAGGATTAGCCTCCGCGTCGAGGGGCGTGGCGCGAGCTTGGCGTCACGGGTAGCAGGAGCGATGGGGCAAGTCTCGGTCACACTCAACAGCCGTACCTACAGGCTGGCATGCGACGATGGCGAAGAGGAGCGGCTGTTGGAGCTCGCGACTCACGTCAAGCAGCGCGTCGACCAGTTGACGATCGAGTTCGGTCAGGTCGGGGACGATCGGCTGCTGCTGATGGCTGCCCTGCTGATCGCCGACGAGCTGTGGGATACCCGACGCGCGCTCGAAGTGCAGATCGAGGAAGCAACCGAAATGCTGCGCCAGTTGACCGAGCCTGAAACGCCGTCCAATGCGCGACCGGCGGCTGACACACCCAAGGCCAAGACGGCCTGAGAGACGGCCTGAAATCTGATCGGGCCTTTCACTCCGGCTTAAGCGATCTTTCGGGTTTTCAACCGGGCGCGGCCGAGGCGACGGCGGTCAAGGTGGATTTCGCCACGGCGATTGCCTACATTGAGAACGCTGCGGGGTGCGTTAGGAGCAACTTATTCTCCAGGGCCTATAAGATCAGCCAGGGAGCTGTCCCTGTCCGGGATCGTGGTCTCGGGCACACGGCGCCCACCTTACTTTTGTAGGGACCCGGCGAGATCAAAAATTGCTCCGACGGCCACCGCGGCACTTTTCCCCTCATCCGCCCCGAAAATTCTGCCTCAACCCCGGCTTCATCTTTCCGTGGCAGGATCATGCCTTGCGGCCGCCGCTCGCGGCTGCCCAGTTCGGGGTCCTCGCAATGCAATCTGTGAAAATTTTCCTCGCGTTCCTGTTTTTTGCGGCGGGCGCCGTGTTTGTCGCCTGGCATGACGGGCCGGGTTTGTGGCGCGATTTTCAGATACGGAGCGCCGGTGTCGTGCCGGTCGAGGGGGCTCGCTCGGTTTCAGCGTGGTGCAAGCCCAGCCAGTTCGTCTTTTCCTCGTGTGATGTCAGCTTCGAGCTAGCCGAAGGCACGCAGGGCGAAAAAGCCAAGCGGTATGAGGTCGATTTCACGACTCTGATCGGGCTGTTCGGCAGGCAGCAGGTCACCGTGGTGCGCAGTATGCTCAACCCGGCGCAGGTCTCCACCGGTCTCAATCTGGACTATCTGTGGAGCCGGTTCCTCGTGTTTCTTTTCCTTGAGGGAACCTGCATCAGCATCCTGGTCGTCGGTGCGATCAAACATCTGAAGGACGTGCGAGTGAGCCGTCAGCAAGCGGTTCGACCCTCGGGCGTTCCTCCATCTCGGCGTCCCGTGGTACAGCCCGCGGCTCGCCTGTTTGGCACGCGCTGAACCGAGCTGGTCACAGGCTGGAGCCACGGGCTGGACACAGGCCGACGTGCGCGGGCATCCTTCCGCGCATGGATGCAATAGCGATTCAAAAGAAAGCCCTGCGGAGCCGCGCCAAGACGACCCGCGCCGCAGCACATGCGCGCCATGGCGCCACCGCCGGCGCGGCGCTCGCGGCCCACGGGCTCGGTTTTGCGGGCGCTTCATCGCGCACCGACGTTTCGGCCTTCCTGGCCATCGGCGAGGAGATCGACCCCATGCCGCTGATGCGCCGGCTGTGGGCCGAGGGCCATCGTGTCGGTCTGCCCGTGATGGTCGGCAAGGGGCAGCCGCTCGTCTTCCGGCAGTGGCGAGAAGGTCAGCCGCTTGCCGAGGTTCAGTGGGGTATCCGCGAGCCGTTGCCGACCGCGCCACAGCTGGTGCCCGACGTGATGCTGGTGCCGCTGCTCGCCTTCGATGCCAAGGGCTTTAGGCTCGGCTATGGCGGCGGCTTCTACGACCGCACGATTGCTCAGATCCGTGCGACGAAGCCCCTGATAACCATCGGTTTGGCTTACGACGACTTAGAGGTCGACGCCGTGCCCCATGACGATTATGACCAGCGCCTGGATTGGGTGCTGACGCCGTCGGGCCCGCGCAAACGCCTAGTGTGATGAACGGTACATGCGATTTTTGTTTCTGGGAGATGTTGTCGGCCGTGTCGGGCGCGATGCGGTGTGTCAGACCCTGCCGCGTCTGCGCCAGCGCTGGCAGCTCGATTTCGTGGTCGTCAACGGCGAGAATGCGGCGGGTGGCTTCGGCATCACCGAGAAGATTTGCGACGAGCTTATCGACGCCGGCGCCGACGCCATCACGCTCGGCAACCACGCCTTCGACCAGAAGGACACGCTGGTCTTCATCGAACGGCAGGAACGGCTGATCCGCCCGCTCAACTTTCCCAAAGGTACGCCGGGACGGGGTGCGGCTCTGCTGCGCGCACGTAACGGCGCCGACGTTCTCGTCGTCAACGCCATGGGTCGCGTGTTCATGGCCGATCTCGATTGTCCGTTCCGCGCCATCGATGCGGAATTGACCGCCTGCAAACTGAAGCAGGGCGCCGATGCGATCTTCGTTGATTTTCATGCCGAGGCGACGAGCGAGAAGCAGGCGCTCGGGCATTTCGTCGACGGCCGCGTCTCCGTTCTCGCCGGCACCCACACCCACACGCCGACTGCTGACGAGCGTATCCTCAACGGGGGAACCGCCTACATGTCGGACGTCGGCATGTGTGGGGATTACAACTCGGTGCTCGGCATGGAGACCGAGGAGCCGATCACGCGCTTTATCACGAAAATACCGCGTGGCCGTTTCGAACCGGCAGGCGGGACGGCGACCGTGGCGGGGCTGGCGGTCGAGATCGACGACAAGACCGGGCTTGCCGTGCGCGTGATGGCGTTGCGCCTGGGCGGCGTACTGAGCCAGAGCGAACCGTCATTCTGGGCCACTTGACCCCCGACCGGGCCTTGGCGTTATAGATCGATCGCAAGAAGGGGCGCGCGGGGGCGCGTGACCAATCAAAAGAACTTCGGGGAGCCGCCATGGCCGGGCATTCAGCATTCAAGAACATCATGCACAAGAAGGGCCGCGCAGACGCAGCCCGCGCCAAGATGTTCGCCAAACTTGGCCGTGAGATCACGGTGTCGGCCAAGATGGGCACGCCCGATCCGGGCATGAACCCGCGGTTGCGATTGGCCATCCAGGCGGCGCGCGCCGAGAACATGCCAAAGGACAACATCGAGCGCGCCATCAAAAAAGCTGCGGGCGGCGACACCGAAGCCTACGAGGCGATCCGCTACGAGGGTTACGCGCCGGGCGGCATCGCCGTCATGGTCGAGGCGCTCACCGACAACCGCAATCGTACCGGTGGCGCGGTGCGCGCGGCCTTCACCAAGTTCGGCGGCAACCTCGGGTCCACCGGCTCGGTCTCGCACATGTTCAACCACGTCGGCGAGATCACCTACGCGACCAAGGTTGGCTCGGCGGAAAAGGTGCTGGATGCGGCCATTGAAGCGGGCGCCGACGACGTCGCCTCCGATGCCGACGGCCATGTCATCACCTGCGGCTTTGAAAGCCTCGGCACGGTTGCGGGTGCGCTGGAGGAGGCGCTGGGCGAGGCCGAGGGCGTCAAGGCGGTGTGGAAACCCAATCTGTCGAGCCCGGTCGACGAGGAGCAGGCGAAGACCATCATGAAGATGATCGCCATGCTGGAAGATGACGACGACGTGCAGAACGTCTATGCCAACTTCGATATCTCCGAGGATGTGCTGAAGAAGTTGACGGCGGCTTGATTTCTCCTTTCTTGATTGACGCGAGTAGCGGGAAACTTTGCCGCCTCTGTCGTTACGCAAGTTCAAGGCCGGCGCACTCTTTTGTGCCTGCCGTTACACGCCCTCGATTGGCTCAGACGATCGGAGGCATGCCTCCTCTTCACCCTCCCCCCATGCAAGTGCAGGGCATGGGGCGAGGGGACTGGCGTGCCCGCAGCGATGTGCGCCATCCGCGATGCGTCAGGACGATGTGTTGTCGCGGCCTGAGCCGCCTTGGGGCGGAAGTTTCGATACTCCAAGCCAGCGTCACCCACCGCCGTCATTCCGGGCTCGGCCCGGCACCCAGACACCCACCTGCATTCTCGACGCTGATGTTGGTGAACTGCGGTTTGTAGCTATCGCCTTGCGACAATCACCAACGACTTCCCGTTGCAACTTGTCTAGGCCCCGGCCTTCGCCGGGGCGACGGCGATGGATGAGGCAACCGATTGCTCCAATCTCTACCGTCGCCTCGACGCAGGTCGGGGCCCAAGCAAGGTTCTGTGAAATCGATTTTCGGGGTTCATGAGCGCGAGGTCGCCGTATCGGGCGGAGCTGCAACGCAAACTTTGCGAAACGTGCGACTGGCGTGGGGCCGACTTCGCTGACATGACGCTCTCGATGCGTGGTCGTTCATGTTATCTCTCGACGATGAGGAACGATTCGATTCGCATCATCGGCATCGACCCCGGTTTGCGGCGCACCGGCTGGGGCATCATCGACAGCGATGGGGTTCGCCTCAGCTATGTCGCCAGCGGCCACATCACCTCGAAGGCGGACGAGACGCTGGCTTACAGGCTGCGTGAATTGTTCGATGGGTTGTCGAGCGTAATCGCCAGCTTCCGGCCACTCGAGGCGGCGGTTGAGGAAACCTTCGTCAACGACAACGCCAAAGCGACGCTGAAGCTCGGTCAGGCGCGCGGCATGGCGTTGCTGGCGCCGGCGATGAAGGGGCTGAAGGTCGGCGAATATCCGCCCAACCTCGTCAAGAAGACGGTGGTCGGCGCCGGCCACGCCGAGAAACACCAGATTCAGGCAATGATCGGTTTTCTGTTGCCCAAGGCGAAGTTCGAAAGTGCCGACGAGGCCGATGCTCTCGCCATCGCCATCTGCCACGCCAATCATCGCGGCGCCCAATCGCTGGCGGCGAAAGCGCTGGCGAAGGTGGGGCGGTGAGCGAGGCTATCGATCATGTGCGAGGTCTTGTGGACTTGACTGCCAAAGTGCAGCGGGATCGCATGGCATACTTTGTCGATCGGCCCAAGCGATGGGGTGAGATCGTGCAAATTCTGAGCGACCATTGCACATGGCATTTCGATGACCGCTATTGGATCGATTGCGAGGACTGGTCGGCGTCTGCAATCCTCGATCATCTTCTCGCTTCAGGTGCACCTCCCGTCGCTACAATTGTCTTTCAGGGTGGATCGTCTCGTTGGAGCACACCGGTACTTCCTCTGCGTCAGGCGATCGATCGCTATCATTGCAGCGATAACGGTGTGGTGGTGAGTTGCCTTCCAGGTAGACTGGTTTACTTCGAAGGGCACGAGCACGATCAGCGGGGAATCCTGAAAAGGTAATGTTGGCAGTGCGATCTGCGACGAACACGTCCTTCACCCTTGGGGAGAAGGTGGCGCGAAAGGGCGGATGAGGGGCTTTGCTCGACGCGAGATGCTTGGTGGCAGCAAGCGCTGCCGTGGCGAGGAAAAACTTCCATCTCTTCCCGTCATCCCGGCGCAGACCTGGAACTCCGCAAGCAGCAACGAAAATGCCGTTTGGAGTCGGTGATGCGATTGCTGCAGCGACGGGAATGCATTGATTGCGTATGTTGCGCTCGGTGTGACTGGCGTGGGTCCCGGCCTGCGCCGGGATGACGTCGAGGTTGTGGCGCGGTTGGAACGTCACTCGCAGTAGGAGGCAAACGGCTCGGATGATCGGCAAACTACGCGGCAAGGTGGATGCGATTGGTGAATCGCACCTGATCCTCGACGTCAATGGCGTCGGCTACGAGGTGCAGGCCTCCGCGCGAACGCTGCGCAACCTGAAGCATGGTGACGAGACTGTGCTCACCATCGACACGCATGTGCGCGAGGATGCAATCCGCCTTTACGGCTTCACCAGCGAGGTGGAGCGCAACTGGTTTCGCACGCTGCAGAACGTGCAAGGTGTCGGCGCCAAGGTCGCGTTGTCGGTGCTGGGTGTGCTGTCGACGACCGACCTCGCCACGGCGGTGGCGCTCGGCAACTGGGCTGCGGTTGAGCAGGCACCGGGCGTTGGCAAGAAGCTCGCGCAGCGCATCGTCGCGGAATTGAAGGACAAGGCGCCCGCGCTGGCCGTCGCCGGGCTCGATGCGAAGTCGATGGCGGGTAAGACCGATGCGGGCAGACCAGCGGCGGCCCGCGCGGCTGGCGAAGGAATGGCGGCGGCAGAAGCAATCTCGGCCTTGACTAATCTCGGCTATAACCCGGCGCAGGCGAGCCAGGCTGTGGCGATGGCGTTGCAGGACTTGGGCTCGGATGCCGATACCGCCAAGCTCATTCGCCGCGGCTTGAAGGAATTGGCGCGATGAGCGGTAGCGACGAGCGGTTGAGTGTCCCGAGCCCGGCGCAGCGCGCGCTTTTCACGTTTCTAGGGCATGCGCTGCTGGGGCCGTTGCTTGCTGGTTTCGTCGTGTTGGCCGGATTGATCCTGGCGCCACCGCTGAAGCTCAATGCGCTGTTGCCCGCCAACTTGGGCAATCCCGGTGCAGCGGCGATTGCCACGTTCGTATGGGCGGCTGTACCTGCGTCTTTGGCCGGTCTAGCTTTGGCATTGGTGGTATGGCGCCGCAGCGGCTATCCTTGGATCGCGGCGGCGGCAGCCGGTGGCATTGCCTTCACGCTCGCCGCCATCGCCATGCCGATTGCTCCAGGGCTCGCGTTGGCACCGTTGACCGGGCTTGCCGCATTCATTGCCATTGGCGTGCGCCAGGCACTGATCGGCGGTGGGATCATCGCGCCGTGAAGGAAACCGCTCCCGAGGCTGCACCGAGCCATTGGACTCGCACATGGCGTGCCGTGGCTGTGCTCGTGTTCGTTATCCTCATTGGCCCGGCAATCGGCGGCGTTCTTTTTCCTGGCCCGTTTTATGCTCCGCAAATCTGGTGGGGTTTTGCATCAGGTGGCTTAGCGAGCTGGTCAGGCCTTCTGAGCTTGCTTGGCTATATGGCCCTGTTTGGCTATGTCGCGGGGCTTGTGCCGGCGACGGTGGCCGGCGTGGTGATGGCGATTGCCGTCCTGCGGCGCGGCAGCTTTGGCTATCTACCGGCTGTCGCGGCAGGTGTTGCCGGCGCCGCGGCGATGGCGGTCGCCTCGATGCTGGACCAATGGCAGCGGGGTACATCACAGCATGAAATCGTGCCGGGCATCCTGGTCATTTACACGCCGATCTGCATTGCCTCGGCGATCGTGTGCCGCTTCCTGCTGGCACGTATCGGGTTGTTGGCGCGGTAGGTAGGCCGCACGACGCTGAAACGTGCAAGACACGCTCGCTGGGCCAGGGATTGCTGCAAGCGATAGCAACGAGTGATCGCGGCGCTGGCGGTGAGCATCTTCGTCGAGATTTCAGAAGTCCCAGACGGCAATGCAACAACGGACGCTGCATTGCGGCATGCAATCTGACGCGGCTTTATCTGGTTGACGCAACGATCAGTGTCGCAAACGCTTTGTTTGCCACAGCTTGCTGAAACGTCAGAGCTGGATTGTCGCCGATCCGATCGCTGCCGCGAACAAGCAGTGCAGAATGAAGCCGTCGGCGTGGCGGCATTACGCGCAGCCCATCAATCGGCGACATATGTGCTTCGTCATCATGCAACTTGGTTTTGAATTGCACTTGCGTCATGATAGCTGAGGAAGTGCGGCAAGAGCGGCCGGCAGTCATGTGCCGGCGATGGATTGGACGATTGATCTGCCGCTTGCGAAGGGTCAACACTCTCAATTTGAGGATTTGATTTCATGCGCATTCGAGTCGTTGCGTTTGGTGCCGTCGCGTTGCTCGTCTCCTCTGCCTCGATTGCCTTCGCTGGAAATCCACATGGCACCTGGGTGCGACCGTCGACGGGCACGAAGGTCAACTTCTACGACTGTGGCGGCAAGCTGTGCGCCAAGATCGTCGGCGTCAAGGACCCGGCCAAGAAGGGCACGGTCGGCACCGTCATCATGAACGGCGCCAGCAAGACCAGCGACAACAAGTGGGAAGGCAATCTTCTCAATACCGATAACGGCAATACTTATTCGGGTTACGTGACCCTCACAGATGGCGGCCTGAAACTGCAGGGTTGTGCGCTTGGTGGGCTGGTCTGCAGCGGCGAAACGTGGCAACGGTCGAAGTAGCCGGGTCCGCTGACAAATCCGATGGGGGAGAGTGGCGCGCGAGCGCGTCGGCAGGGCCCGCGGGGCGCCCAGTCATGGCGGCGTTCGCGCGCCTTTTCCGTGCGCCCTGAACGTGGCTGATGGGCGCGCCGTGGCCGGGCGCGTCGTGCAAGGCCCGAACCGTGCCCGGCCCCAGGTCGGTCCCACAGGATATAATCGGCGCGGGATGTCATAGGCCCGGGATATAATCGACGCGGGATGTGAGCGGCACAGGCTCCCAGATCTTGGTTCCGGCGTCCGCCAGGAACGTCAAACCAGGTGAGGGAGAATGGGGCGCTGACTATGGGCCGCCCCAAAGGGAGCGGTGCGTCGGGGGGCGCGCCGCTCCCTGGTCGTTTGGAGCCCTGTCGTTTCGGGCACGCAGCTTCAGGGAGACTGATCCGGGGACGGCCGAATGCGGGCCGTTCGCGCCACGCTGCGTCAAATCATGGTAGAAGGGCTTGCGAATCTCGTGTGATGACCAAGATGTCCGCGTGAGTCGCCCCGACTGGGGGGTGCGCGCCGCACATCTCGGTCCAATCGCACGACAAGCGCCAGATCGCCACGGAGCCGCCCGCGCGCCATGCCAGAATTGCCCAAGCCTGATGACCGGCTGATCTCGTCGTCGAAGCGCGAAACGGATGCGTTCGAGGCGCAGATCCGGCCACAATCGCTCGACGAGTTTATCGGCCAGGAGCAAGCGCGCGCCAATCTGAAGGTGTTCATCCAGGCGGCCAAGACCCGCGGCGATGCGCTCGACCATGTGCTGTTCGCCGGCCCACCCGGTCTCGGCAAGACAACGCTCGCTCAGATCATGGCGAAGGAGCTCGGCGTCGGCTTTCGCGCAACTTCAGGGCCGGTAATCTCCAAGGCCGGAGATCTTGCGTCGCTGCTCACCAATCTCGAAGAACGCGACGTTCTGTTCATC
>CAZLHQ010000012.1:0-37244 GCA_964559355.1 uncultured Hyphomicrobiaceae bacterium | reverse complement strand
ATCCCGGCATCGGCTTTGGCAAACACCTTCATCACAACGTCGCGGTGCTCGCCGAGCTGCGCCGCGATCACGCGCTCGGAGAGCCGGTGCTGCTCGGCGCCTCTCGCAAGAAGCTGATCGGGCAATTGTGCAACGTGGATGATCCCAGGGAGCGTGTGCCGGGCTCACTCGCGGCGGCGCTGTCGTCAGTCGCGCAAGGTGTACAGATCGTGCGCGTGCACGATGTCGCGGCGACGAAGCAGGCGGTCAGCGTCTGGCAGGCGGCGCTGGCAGGCAGTGAGACTGCGGCGGGAGGCAAGGCGCATGGCTGAACTGCTGATGGAGTTCGATGCGGTGGTGCGGCGCGAGCACTTTGCGGAACTCTGCAAAGCTGCTCAAGACCGCATGCCTAAGAAGGGTTTGCGAAACATCGGCATGGCCTTTTTGGCTGGCTTCGCGATTGTGCTCGGGAGCGCTGTGCTGTTTCAGTACTATTACCCGCATCTCGAATACCTAGTTGATGCTTCATTTGCTGCGTTCTTGGCCGGCGTCATCCTGGTGGGAGCATTGACAATCTCCATGTCCAAAGCGCAGCAATCGGCAATGCTGTGCGAGAACGGCAGCTATCTCGGCCCGCGCCACATTGCGCTCGATGACGAAGGCATCACCACCGCAGGCGCTCAAGGCCGCGCGCTGACGTTCTGGTCGGCGGTTCTTGAGCTGGCCGAGGCGCCACACACATTTCTCCTGTGGACTGATCCGGGGGCGGCGATGATGGTGCCGAAGGATGCGTTTGCCGACGAGAGCGCGCGTGCGAAATTCGCGGCCGTTGTCGTTGAGCGCATTTCGAGGCCGGCCGAGACAAGCTGAGCTTCAGTCGCGCCTGCCACACCTCCGCGATCTCCGCGCCAAACCTCGGTGGCAGCCGACAACGGCAGGTCAGGCGACGTTATTGGTGCGCAATTCGTCGAGATCGCGCGGGCCGAAGTAGGCCGTGCAACCGGCGTCGGAGAGCTGCTGCGCCGCCTTCTCGATCTTCTTGCCATCGGAGAGATACTCGATCGCCAGCACGGGAATGCCGTCGGCGTGCGCATATGCGAGGCTGTCGAGGCAATCCTTGATCGCGCCCTTGTTGTTGGCCTTGCCGTCACCGTCTTGTCCGAAGAAGATGTCTTCCTTGCCCTGCGCGCTGATGACGGCGCGATAGCCGGCATCTTCGAGCAGCGCTTCGCCGTTCTGCGGCACGATCCAGAAGTTCGGCCGACGGGCGCGTGCATACTCGGAAATGGCGATGACGAAGGCGATCATGTCCTCGGCTGCCGACGGACGCTCCTTCTTTTCGTCACGCCAGTATTCAAAGGCGTCGATGATGTCGAGGTAGACGCCATCGAAGCCGGCGGCGATGATGCGATCGAGATAGGCGTCGGGCGATCCCATGATGACGGCCTGCCACTCGGGATCCCAGTAGCGCACTTTGTAATTGCCTTCCCAATCGGGATTGACGTCGTCGAGCCAGTCCGGCTTTTCCGCCTCCTGAGCCTGGGGTTGCGCCTTGGCCTTTCCCCTGCCTTTACCCGCTGCTTTTCCCGACCAGCTCTTCTGCCAGTAGAAGCGATAGTCCTCGGCCTCGCCGATGCTCATGTAGGAGATGACGAGCTTGCGGCCACCGCTCGGACGCTCCTTCATATGTGCGATGTCGTCGGCAGTGAAGGCGGTTTCGGCGGATCCATCGGCAGAGTAGTCGATGACGACGAGATCGACATCGAGGCCTGCAATTGCTTCGCGGTCGATGTCGGCCAGCTGATAGGCCCATGATTGAATGGGTTGTCGAGCGGGAATGCCGCCGGCATCCGCATCGGCACGCGGCATCGGCAAAGGCTGCGAACGCGATACGGGTGGCGTCTTTAGCGGGCCTCGGGAAGGCGGTGGAGTGGCGTTGCCCCTGGTGTCTTGCGCCGCCTTGCGCGACGTGGGCTTTGCGCGCTGCTCATCCCGGTCGTCGTCGTCCTCGTCATCACGATCTTCTTTGCTATCGTGGTCGTCGTCGTCCTCGTCGTCTTCGTGATCATCGTCATCGCCGTCATCTTCGTGATCGTCGTCTTCGTCTTCGCCTTCGTGTGCTTCACCTTGCTCGTCGATGGCTCCGAGCTGCTGCAGCAAATCGATGTCGGCGCTGCCGGTTGCCTTGAGGCCGTTCTTCTTCTGGTAGCGGCGCAGCGCCTTTTCGGTCTCGTCGGTGAACTCGCCATCCGCTTCAAGGCCAAGCGCTTCCTGCAAGGCTTCGACAAGCTCACCAAGATCGCCGTTCTCGAGCAGCACCAGATGAGGCAGCCCGAGCGCCAGCAGCATGTCGGGTCCGATCATGCCGTCCGGCTTCTCGCCATTCTCCTTCTGCCACGCCTTGACCGCGGTCAGTGTGCGCGCATCAAAAACGTCCGTGACGGGGATGCCGAGCTTGCGTTGGATCTGGCCAACTTCCTCGTCCTTGTCGCCCTTTTCGTATGTCGCCATAGACGCACGCTCCCGCGAAGTTTTTAAAGTACCAAGGCGTATGGTTGGTGCCGCCCGGCATCAGCATATTGGTGCAGGCAAGGCGAACAAGGTCAATTGCGGTGAGTGATGTGCAGCCGGTCAGCTCGCGGCAGCCTTGCGGTCGGCCATCCGCTGCTCGGCACCCTTGATGATGGCTTCGCGCAGCGACTTGATGTCCTTGATGGCGGGATCGACGCCCAGGTGCTGCGCATCGGCGAGCTTGCGCAGGTCGGCGGCGCTGTGAATGGCCTTCAGAGCCTCGGCCAGCGCGCCGCGGCCCTTGCGCTTCAAGACCACGACGACGGAAAACGCGAATGGGTCAAACGCCGGTTTGGCCGGTGCGGCGGCTGTGGTGTCGGCTGGACTGATCGGTGCCTGGGCGTTGTCGGTTGCTACCGGCGAGGGTGCTTCGGACTTGGCTGTATTCGCGACAGGTTCAGTGCTGGCGGCACCGGCGGCATCCCACACCAGCATGCGGTTGATGCGCTTGACGCAGGCGTCCGCAAGCCGGTCTGCGAGCGGCGCGTCGATGCCCGGCTCGGCGAGAAAGACCGAGCGGAAAAAGGCCCGCATCCGGGGCCCCGGCCACAGCTGCGCCGATCCTGCCATGCTGCCTTGTGGTTTCTCAGCTACTGATTCGTCCAGTCATTACAGCATACCGCGTCATGTGCCGGCCGTCGCCGTGTCGATGATCGGGGAGATTTCTGCGTACAACTTTTTCATGTCGGCGATGCCGTTGCCGTATTTCTGCTCGATCGGCTGGCGCTCGGCCACCCAGTCGAAGGCGCTGGCGATGCCGTCGCGCATCGGCATCTGCGTTTCCAGCAGAGGATGGACGAGGGCGATCTCCTCGATCAGTGTTCGCTCGCGGCCATTGGCGTCGCGCACGTAGTTGGCAAGGCAGACATAGCGGCGCGCCTCGATCGGGATCTCCTCCAGATCGTCGAGATTGCGCTTGTTCTCGATCATCAGCGAGATGCGGTCGACGGCGAAAGTCGACACATAATCGGGGCGGAACGGCACGATCACCTTGTCGGCGATCTTGAGAGCGGCAAGTGCGGCAAAGGAGATGCCCGGTGCGCAATCCAGAATGACGACGTCGAAGGAGCCTTCGAAGCGACGCAGCAACTGCTCCATGCGCCCGCGCACGCGGTTTGCCACGATATCGGGATCGTTGGACTGCTTGGCCTCCTTCAAGAACAGCTCGCCCTGCACGTCTTCCAGCAGCAGTGAGCCTGGCAGCAGCGACAGCCGCGGTGGCTTGCCATTTGCGATCGCCACGTCACCGACGCCGTGCATCAGGTAGTCCTTGGGCTGCATGGTGTGCCCGTCGAACAAGTCGAAGAAATAGTCGCCGATGTTGCGATTGGATTTGCGCGCCTCGCTCCAGCCCTGACCGCCGACCAGAATGAGGGAGGCATTGCACTGCGAGTCGAGGTCGATCATCAACACCCGTTTGCCGCCCCACACACTCAGTGCATGGGCCAGCATGACCGAAACAGTCGACTTGCCTACGCCTCCCTTACGGTTGGCCACCGCCAGAAAATATGCCATGCCCTTAACTCCGCATACGCATGAACAAACCATCACCGAACAGATAGCGCGTTTTGAGACGACCGTCGCCGCGCGTGCCGGGCTTAGATGCAACACACCCGTTGCCTGTGGCTGAATTGCCAAACCAGTGTGCCGAAACCGTGACCGGGTTCCAGGTAAACACGGGGTTGGCTGGATAGAGGGGTGTGGCATCCGACGGGGCCGGCAGTGGTCCCGGTCGAAGCGGGTAGGTGTCGCCGCCAGCCACGTGCATGACCGGTCATCCCATTGCCGGGCGGGGAGCAGCGGCAACGACCGTAACGAACCGGCATACGATTTGATATGAGTTGGCCTGTTATGATGGGCATTGTGGTTAACTGTCGGCGTCGTCACATGCGGACGATCAGGGTGGGCAACGAGGCCAGCGATCAGGCGGCAGGGTTCTTGCTAAGCTCTGTGGGGCGGCAAACTTGGCGGAAGGGCCGCTAGGTTTACAGCTCCATACAACGTGGTGATGGGTGCATCTGCCGCGCTGGCGATGCCTCCGCAACCACAAGAAGGGGCGCTGGCGCGCTTTCGGACCCCCAGGTGGCGGAACGGCCCGGCCATGATGCCCGCCATGATGGTTGGCTGCGAGGTCAAAGACGCACACGACGACACGGAACGACACGAGGGACTTTTATGACACGTCGCTATTTCGGCACCGATGGAATTCGTGGTCTCGCCAACAAGCATCCGATGACTTCGGAAGTTGCGATGCGCGTAGGCATGGCCGCCGGACATATGTTCCGCGCAGGCACCCATCGTCATCGCGTGGTGATCGGCAAGGATACGCGCCTGTCGGGCTACATGCTGGAGGCAGCGCTGATGTCGGGCTTTACCGCCGTCGGCATGGACGTGTTCCTGCTCGGACCGATGCCGACGCCCGCGGTCGCCATGTTGACGCGCTCGCTGCGGGCCGATCTCGGCGTCATGATTTCCGCGTCTCATAACCGTTTCGACGACAACGGCATCAAGTTGTTCGATCCCGACGGCTACAAGCTGTCGGACGAGACCGAGCGACGCATCGAGGAGTTGATCGAAGCCGATGCGGCCGAACTGCTGGTGCCAGCCGACCAGATCGGCCGCGCCACGCGGGTCGAGAGCGCGCAGGAGCGCTACATCGAATTCGCCAAGCGCACGCTGCCGCGCAACCTGCGGCTCGACGGTCTGCGCATCGTCATCGATTGCGCCAATGGCGCCGGCTACAAGGTTGCGCCAGAGGCGTTGTGGGAGCTTGGCGCCGAGGTCATCAAGGTCGGGGTCGCCCCCAATGGCCTCAACATCAATCACAAGTGCGGCTCCACCGCGCCCGAGATTCTGGTCGAGAAGGTCAGGGAAGTGCGTGCCGACATCGGCATCGCGCTCGATGGCGATGCCGATCGCGTCGTCATCGTCGATGAAAAGGGCCAGATCGTCGATGGCGATCAGATCATGGCGGTGATCGCGGAGAGTTGGCATCGCCGCGGCCGGCTGGCGGCGGGCGGCATCGTCGCTACCGTGATGAGCAACCTTGGACTCGAGCGCTATGTGCAGAGCCTGGGACTGGCGCTGGCGCGCACCAACGTCGGCGATCGCTACGTCGTCGAGCATATGCGCAAGCACGGCTACAACGTCGGCGGCGAGCAATCCGGTCACATCGTCTTGTCAGATTTCATCACCACCGGCGATGGGCTGGTTTCGGCACTGCAAATCCTTGCGGTCGTGGTCGGCACCGGCAAGCCTGTGTCGGAGGTATGCACGCGGTTCGAGCCGCTGCCGCAGATCCTCAAGAACGTGCGTTATGCCAACGGGCGGCCGCTGGAAGATCAGCGCGTCATCAAAGCCATCGATGCGGGCAAGGAAAAGCTCGGCGGCGCCGGCCGGCTCGTCATCCGCCCGTCGGGCACCGAGCCGGTGATCCGCGTCATGGCCGAAGGAGACGACGAAGTTCTGGTTTCCGCAGTCGTCGGCGATATCGTTGCCGCCGTGCAGAAGGCAGCGGCCGCGGGCTGAGCGATGCGGAGTGGGGCGGACAAGAGCGCCGACAAAATCGTAAACGAAATCCTAAAGGCCATCGGTTCGCTGGGTGCACCGGTGGCCTTTCTGCAGTGGCGCTGTTCTCTTATTTGGCTGACGCGCTTGTCGGCCTTCGCAACGCGATGCGGACGTACGCAAGGCCGAAACATCGCGGAAAATGCAGGCTGACGCGGCACTCCTATAACCGTGCCGACGACAGCGTCTGCATTCGAATTCCAGCCAATCGATGGTTCCCACCGGTCTGTTGATGCAGGCTTTGACCAAGTTGTTTCATTTCAGCGCGCCGATTAAGCGCTCCTTAAATAATCTCTGAGAAATTCTCCGATGTAAGGCGGCTGTCGTCATGCGTTCTCGTCCGCCACGTAGCAGCGGGTCATTTCTTTGAAAGGGACTATCATGGCCAGCATTCGCGGCTCCATCCTCATGGGCGTCATGATCGTCGCGCTCAGTGGCTCGGGTGCCATGGCGGCAGATCTCAACGGTGGCAGCATCAAGGACGGTTACATACCCGCACCGCCCACCATGTCGGCTCCTTCCGCATCCTGGTATGTGCGCCTTGATGGTGGCCACTCGCGCTTCGACGATCCGATCATGGTTGAAGACCACATCTATGATCTCGTCGACACCAGCATCGAAAGCACCTGGTCGATCGGCGGTGGTATCGGCCGTCACCTGGGTCACGGCTTCCGCTTCGACGTCACCTATGACTACCGTATGGAGGCCGATGCCCATGGCTTCCTGCAGAACCACGCCGCGCTGCTCGACGGCACGCGCGAGTTCGGTCTGAAGAGCCATCTGCTGCTCGCCAACCTCTACTATGACTTCAATTCCGGTGGTCGCTTCTCGCCCTATATCGGCGCCGGCCTTGGCTGGGTTCGTCATACGACCACCGAAGGCACCGTCACGGACACCTGCGGCTGCACCGGCACCATTGATGGCGCCACAAATGACAGCGTCGCCGCGGCCCTCATGGCCGGTGTCACCATCAATCTGACTGCCGGCCGCGGCCACGGATCGGTCGTCGAGGGCGGCAGCACCAAGGACGCTCCGATCATGGTGTCCAGCAACCGCGGTCTGCTGCTCGATATCGGCTATCGCTACCTCTACCTCGGCGATGCAGCCACAGGCGCCGTTACCGGCGACTTCGGCGGCGGCCTCATCGAAGTGTCCGAAGATCCGGTGGTCGAGAACATCCACGCCCACGAGTTCCGTTTCGGTCTGCGTTACAACCTCAATTGATGCAGACCGTTGGGGCGGGGCGCTCTGCTCCGCCCGTGAGTTTCAAGAAGACTGCCGGGCCTCTTCATACATGGCAGGCCCGGCGCCCCGACGGCGTATCATGGCGCGAGCCGGCCGCCGGTGGGTGATCACGCAGGCTTATTGGTTCCCAGTTTCGCGTATGTCGGCATCGGCCGCGCCAAAAGCACGATGGGCACCTGCCGCGTTTGGCCAAATGGAAATCGCGTCTCTCGTCGGTCCGTTTTCGTAATCGAGATGGTCAAGGTGTGCGGCATGGCGCCTGCCACCGAACGAGGGATCGACAGTCATGAATTTCAAGCTCGCAACCGTCGCGGCAGGGTTGGCGCTGATTGCGTTGAGCTCGCCGTCTGCGGCACAGGTCCACAGCTATGGCGGCGGCAGCGTCAAGGACGGCGGCCCAGCTGGCATTCCCGTGCCTGCGCCCGCGCCGATTCCCGTCTACAAGGCCGACTACTATTTGCGCGGCGATGTCGGCATCGGCATGTCGGACAGCATGAGCACCAGCGAATCCGGCCTCGTCTATGGTGTCGACGCAGTTGGCAACGACGTCACGGTTCCTACCTCCTGGGTTGGCAACGACGGCGCCTGGCCAATGACCTTCGGTATTGGTGTTGGCCGCTACTGGTCGGATCGTTTCCGCACCGATGTCACGATCGATTGGATTCGTCAGCAGGCCGGGCTCATCGGCGGCACGATGACCTACACCAACGACGTTGGCGAGGTCGTGACCGTGACGACCAGGGACAAGACCACGCGCGAGGGTGGCATATTCCTGTTCAACGCCTACTACGATTTCGCCGCCAACAGTCGCTTCAATCCTTACGTCGGCGCTGGTATCGGCTTTGCTCTCAACATCCTCGACCGCCATCATGTGACGGATGAGGAAGTGTGCGGCGGTTGCGCTGGCTTCCCGAGCTACAATCAATACGAGGCCGATGCAAAGTCCACGACGCTGTCGTTTGCGGCGGCCGCCATGGTCGGCTTCACCTACGATATCGGCCAATCGATGCTGCTCGACGTCAACTATCGCTACCTGCACACCGGCGGTGCCGACAGCTCGATCAATGTGTTTAACAGCTCGAGCGTGTTCAACATCGACGCCACCAACGAGCATCAGCTGCGCGCCGGCATCCGCTACAACATCGACTGATCGCAGTCCGATCACGACAGAACGTCCAGATCAGGGGCGGGCCTTGCGGTCCGCCCTTCCGCTTGTGGGCAGTCCCGTACAGCAGGGCTGGCATACAAAATTTCATTGAATGCGCGATTGACGGCACCCCGAGAAATCAATAGACCCCGGCCTGGGACACTCCTCCCCAACGAGGAGCAACTATCTGGAAGGGTAGAGAGATGACCGCATCCTCCATGCCGGCGAAACGGCCGGCCAATCCGCGTTTTTCTTCGGGGCCATGCTCCAAGCGTCCTGGCTGGAGCTTCGACGCACTGGGTAACGCGTTCCTCGGGCGCTCGCATCGCGCCAAGGACGGCAAGGCCCGCCTCAAGCTCGCCATCGACAAGACCAAGACGATCCTCGGCGTGCCCGAAGGGTTTGTCTGCGCCATCATGCCAGGGTCCGACACCGGCGCTTTCGAAGCCGCCATGTGGGCGATGCTGGGCGAGCGCGGCGTCGATGTGCTGGCGTGGGAAAGCTTCGGCGGCATCTGGGTGACGGATGCCGTCAAGCAACTGAAGCTCGCCGACCTGCGCGTGTTCGAAGCCCCCTTCGGCGTGCTGCCGGACCTCAAGCAGATCGACTTCACGCGCGACGTGGTGCTGACCGCTAACGGTACGACCGCGGGCGTGCGTCTGCCTAACTACGATTTCATACCGGACGACCGCGCAGGTCTGGTCATGGTCGATGCGACCTCGGCGGCCTTTGCGCAGGATATCGATTGGTCCAAGGTCGATGTGCTGACATTCTCGTGGCAGAAGGTGATGGGCAGCGAGGCCGCGCATGGCATGCTGATCCTTTCGCCTCGTGCTATCGCCAGGCTGGAAAGCTATGTGCCGCCACGGCCGCTTCCCAAGCTGTTCCGCATGACGAAGGCCGGCAAGCTCGACCGCGGCATCTTCGAGGGAGAGACGATCAACACGCCGTCGATGCTGGCGCTCGAGGATTATCTCGACGCGCTTGCTTGGGCCGAGCGGATCGGTGGTCAGCCCGAGCTTGCCCGCCGCGCCGACGCCAACGCCAAGGTGTTGTTCGACTGGATCGACAGAACGCGCTGGATCGCCAATCTCGCGGTCGATCCCTTGACGTGGTCGAACACCTCGGTGTGCCTGAAGATCGTCGATTCCGACGTGCTGGCACTGAGCAGCGAAGCGCAGGCAAAGTTTGCCAAGGACATGGTGGCACTGATCGAGAAGGAAGGCGCCGGCTATGACCTCGGCGCTTATCGAGACGCGCCTCCCGGCCTCAGAATCTGGTGCGGATCGACGGTCGAGGCGGCGGACGTCGCAGCGCTCGTGCCATGGCTCGAGTGGGCGTTCGCGCAGACCAAGGCGAAACTCGCCAAGGCCGCTTGAGGTGTGCCGTGCGAGAGGCGCGGCAAGCACTGCGCCCCTCTCGTTGAAGCCCTGATTGATACTTGTGATCGCCTGCGCACGGGAGCATGCAGCCGCGCCAACCCGTGCCGCTTCGCCGATCACGTTCGAGCGAGGACAACCCGATGCCCGCTGCCAAGACCGCTGCCCCCAAAGTGTTGATCTCCGATGCGCTATCGGAAACGGCCGTCGCGATCTTCCGCGATCGGGGCCTTGACGTCACCTTCGAGCCCGAGCTGGGCAAGGACAAGGACCGGCTGGAGCAGATCATCGGCGATTTCGATGGTCTGGCGATTCGTTCTGCGACCAAGGTGAGCGAAAAGATCCTCAAGGCCGCGCCCCGACTGAAGGTGGTCGGCCGCGCCGGCATCGGCGTCGACAATGTCGATACCAGGGCGGCGACCGCGCGTGGCGTCATCGTCATGAATACGCCGTTCGGCAACTCGATCACCACCGCCGAGCATGCCATCACGATGATGATGGCGCTGGCGCGTCAGATTCCGGAAGCCAACGCCTCGACCAAGGCCGGCAAGTGGGAGAAGAACCGATTCCTCGGCGTCGAGCTGTTCAACAAGACGCTCGGCATTATCGGTTGCGGAAACATCGGCGCAATCGTTGCCGATCGCGCCATCGGCCTCAAGATGAAGGTGATTGCCTTCGATCCCTTCCTGTCGAGCGAGCGCGCCATGCAGATCGGCGTGGAGAAGGTGGAGCTCGACGAACTCTTTCATCGCGCCGATTTCATTACCCTGCACACCCCGCTCACCGACAAGACCCGCAACATCATCTCGCGCGAGGCGCTAAGGCAGTGCCGCCAGGGGGTGCGCATCATCAATTGCGCACGCGGCGGACTCGTTGATGAGAAGGCGCTTGCCGAGGCGATCCGCGCTGGTCACGTGGCGGGCGCGGCGCTCGACGTGTTCGAAGTCGAGCCAGCCAAGGACAATGAGCTGTTCGCGCTGGAAAACGTCATCTGCACGCCGCATCTGGGCGCCTCCACCAACGAGGCGCAGGAGAACGTGGCGCTGCAGGTCGCCGAGCAGATGAGCGATTATCTGCTGAAGGGCGCGATCACCAATGCCGTCAACTTCCCCTCGATCTCGGCGGAAGAAGCGCCGCGGCTCACACCCTTCATCAAGCTTGCCGAGCAGTTGGGATCGTTTGCCGGCCAGTTGACCGACGTTCCGATCAAGGCGATCCGCATCGAGTATTGCGGCGAGGTGGCGGCGTTGAACGTGAAGCCGATGACCGCCGCGGCGGTGGCGGCCGTTCTGCGCCCTTCGCTGTCGGACATCAACATGGTGTCGGCGACGAGCGTCGCCAAGGATCGCGGCATCCAGGTCGAGGAGACGCTGTGCTCGGCACATGGCGTTTATGAAAATCATGTGCGCCTCACGGTAAAGACGGAGCCCTACGAGCGCTCGGTTGCCGGCACGGTGTTTTCGAATGGACGTCCGCGCATTATCCAGGTGCGTGATATCGATATGGACTTCGAGGTAACGCGCGACATGCTGTTCGTGCGCAATCAGGACCGCCCGGGCTTCATCGGCCAGTTCGGCAGTGTCATGGGGGACGCCGGCGTCAACATCGCCACCTTCAATTTGGGACGTGAGCGTGCCGGCGGCGACGCCATCGCTATCGTCGCTGTGGATGATCGGGTGCCCGATGGCGTGCTGGAGAAGGTGGCGGCGTTGCCTCAGGTGCTGCGTGTGCGGCGTCTGAGCTTTTGACGGCTGACGCGCGCGTCCTCGGGCAGACCAGACCGCACGCGGCAAATCCAGCGCGGGCACGGACGACCATGGGAAGGGCCGCAAAAGGGCTCGGCATCGACCCGTTCGCCATCAGGTCATAATTCGGTCGATGGCGGACCGCACATTCCGCGCCAACTCGTCGGCGTTTCCCCTTTGCATGTCTGGAGGTTTCCATATGCGTCTCGCCCTTGCAGCGGTTGCTGCTGCTGCCCTTGCCACGGATGCCGCGGCGGCTGAGCCGGTCACGGTCAGCTCGCGCATTGATGCCGTGACCGTTTATCCCTCGGGCGCGGAGGTGGTGCGTCTTGGCCGCGTCAAGATCGAGGCCGGTGCGGGCGCGGTGGTGTTCCGCGACCTGCCGCCGGAAGCAATCGCGGGCTCGATTCGCGTCGAAGGCAAGTCGACGGGCAAGCTCGCCATCGGTGCGGTCGATACCCGGCGGCTGTTCGTTCCGCAGCATTCGGGCCAGGACGCGGAGACCGAGCGCAAGAAACTCGAAAAGGAAATCGAGAAGCTCGAGGACGATAGGAAGCTTGCCGAGTCCAAAGTGACGGCTGCCGACACGCAGCGCACGCTGATCGGCAATCTCACCAACCTTCCCAACCGCCCGGCGCCGGCAGCGGGATCGCCTGGCCCCGGCGAGAACTGGGCAGACATAATCACGCTGATCGACAAGAGCTGGACTGATACCGCACGCGTCCGCATGGAAGCAGAACGCGCCGTGCGCGATCTCGAGCTGCGCATCAACGATCTCAGAGGCAAGCTCGCCGCCGTCGCGCCAACGCGCGAGGAACGCACTGAAGTGACTGTCGCGGTTGGCGCCGACAGTCCGCTCGAGGCGGATCTGACGCTGCGCTATCAGGTGCCAAACGCGTCGTGGTCGCAAAGCTATGATGCGCGGCTTGCAACGGGTTCCAAGACGCAGGCGCCGAGTCTTGCGCTATTGCGGCGCGCCACGATCACGCAGCGCACCGGAGAGTCGTGGGACAACGTAGCGATCCAGCTTTCGACAACGCGACCGACTGCAGGTACGGCGGCTCCCGAGCTGTCGACACTGACGGTCGATTATCCACCCGAGGTGCGGCCCATGCCGGCAGCGCCGGTTGCTGCCGCGCCGCGCCGATTCAACAAGATGGATGGTGCTGCCAAAATGGCGGCGCCGATGGCGGAAGCCGCCGATGCGGTGGCTGCCGCTCCCGAACCGGAATTGCAGGCAGCGACGCGCACTATGGCGCGGGTCGAGGTGGCGCCGTTCCAGGCGACGTTCAACGTCACGGGGCGGGCCAGCGTGAAGAACACCGGCGAGGCCAAGGCGCTCGATCTCGCGACTGATTCCTTCGAGCCCAAGCTCGCCGCGCGCACGGTGCCCAAGCGTGATGCCAAGGCCTATCTCTACGCAAAGATCGACGTGCCATCCGGATCGCCGATGTTGCCGGGCACGGTGGCGCTGTTCCGAGACGGCACGTTCGTTGGCAACGGGCGTTTGCCGCTTCTGGCGGGAGGCGAGACGCACGAGCTGGGCTTCGGCGGTGACGACATGGTGCGGGTGAAGCACGCCATCGTCGCCGAGAAGCGTGGCGAAACCGGCCTCATCTCCTCCTCCAAGACCGATGAGCGCAACTACAAGATCCTGGTCAAGAACCTGCACGAGCGGGCGATCGATGTTTCGGTGTTGGATCAGTTGCCGATTTCCAAGAACGAGGAGATCAAGGTGGAGCCCTTGGGGCGTCCGCAGCCGAGCGTCCGCGATGTCGAGAACAAGGCCGGCGTGGTGCGTTGGGACCAGAAGATCGAGCCGGGCGAGGAGAAGGCGATCGAGTTCGGCTACCGGGTGATCTGGCCAGCCGCCAAGTCGATCGAATACGGCGGCGGCTGAGGCCGGTTTTGAGAGCGCAAAAAGCTCATTTTGCCGCGGCAAACCCGCGTGCCAGCGGTTGCCCCGGCCCTGCTATCGGGCTAAATGCGTGTTCGGCTCCGCTCATCCCGATCGGGGCCGAAAGTTTGTAAAGGGGCCGAGATGGCGAACGTCGTTGTGGTCGGCGCTCAGTGGGGCGACGAGGGTAAGGGCAAGATCGTTGATTGGCTGTCGGAGCGCGCCGATATCGTCGTGCGCTTCCAGGGCGGCCACAACGCCGGCCATACGCTCGTCATCGCCGGCAAGACCTACAAGCTGTCGCTGCTGCCATCCGGTGTCGTGCGCAAGGGCAAGCTCGGCATCATCGGCAACGGCGTCGTCGTCGATCCGTGGGCTCTGATCGACGAGATCGCGCGCATCAAGGAGCAGGGCGTCGAGATCACGGGCGAAAACCTGCGCATCGCCGAGAATGCGACGCTCATCCTGCCGCTGCATCGCGAGCTCGATCAAATGCGCGAGGAAGCGGCCGGCGCCGGCAAGATCGGCACCACGGGGCGTGGCATCGGTCCGGCCTATGAAGACAAGGTGGGCCGTCGTTCGATCCGCGCGCAGGATCTCAAGACGCTGGCGACGCTAGAAGCCAAGGTCGATCGCATCCTGACGCACCACAATGCGCTGCGGCGTGGCATGGGCAAGCCCGAGGTCGACAAGGCGCGGTTGCTGGCCGAGTTGAAAGAGGTTGCGCCCAAGATCCTGCCCTTCATCGACGTCACCTGGGATCTGCTCGATCGCGCGCGCAAGGCCGGCAAACGCATCCTGTTCGAAGGCGCACAGGGCGCGCTGCTCGATATCGATCACGGCACCTATCCGTTCGTCACGTCCTCCAACACGGTGGCAGCGAATGCGGCGACCGGCTCGGGCATCGGCCCGCGCGCCATCGGCAACGTGCTGGGCATCGCCAAGGCGTATACGACGCGCGTCGGCTCGGGTCCGTTCCCGACCGAGCTGTTCGACGAGATCGGCCGCCTGATCGGCGAGCGCGGCCACGAGTTCGGTACGGTGACGGGGCGCGCGCGCCGCTGCGGCTGGTTCGATGCCGTGCTGGTGCGCCAGACCATCAAGGTTGCCGGCATCGACGGTATCGCGCTGACCAAGCTCGACGTGCTCGACGGCTTCAAGGAGATCAAGGTCTGCATCGGTTACGAGCTCGACGGTGAGCGCATCGATCGCCTGCCGGCCGGCCAGAACGCGCAGGAGCGCATCAAGCCGATCTATGAGAGCTTCGAAGGCTGGACTCAATCGACACGCGGGGCGCGCACCTGGGCCGATCTTCCGGCGCAGGCGGTCAAGTACGTGCGCCACGTCGAGGAGTTGATCGAATGCCCGGTGACGCTGCTGTCGACGAGCCCGGAGCGCGACGATACGATTCTGATGCGCGATCCGTTTGAGGATTGACGGGTGGCGCGGCGCGCAACGGGGTGTCGACGCCCTTTTTGTGCGCTCCCCGCGCCGAGAAGGTATGCAAAAATTGCATGAATCGATTCGACGGCACGCGGAAAATGCATTGATCCGCGGCCGTGCAGGTCGCCTTGCGCCGCGGCACAGTTGCCATTCGTTCCACGGTTTCAGCGCGCTAGCGCGCGGGGCGGCGTGCGGGGCGCGTGTGTCCTGTCGGGACAATTGCTAGGCAAAGTGAAACCTTTTTCTTTTTCAATGCGATGTGCCGGGATACATGGGCGCGCTCAATGAATATCGACCGTCTCATTCGCTGGCATCGCCGTGTGGCGAACCGAACTGCCTCCTGCCCTGAAGCAGCTAGCCCCAATTCCGGAACCACGGTCCGCGCAACGGTGTCATCGCCTGCATGATCCATTACCGGCCAATCCTGTTCGCGCTCGGTCTCATGCTGGCGATTTTGTCGGCGGCGATGATTCTGCCCGCGCTCGTCGACATGGCGGACGGCAACAGCGACTGGCGCGCGTTTTTCATTGCCGCGATTTTCACGTTCTTCACCGGCGGTCTGCTGGTGCTGATGACGTATGACGACCGCGCGATACAATTGACCGTCAAGGATGCTTTCCTGCTGACGACGTTGAGCTGGCTGACGATGTGCGCGTTCGCCGCCGTTCCCTTCGTCGGCATCGGGCTTTCCTATACCGATGCCTTCTTCGAGACCATGTCTGGCCTGACCACGACCGGATCGACGGTTTTGACCAAGCTCGACTCGCTGCCGCGCGGGGTGCTGCTGTGGCGGGCGCTGCTGAACGGCATCGGCGGCATCGGTGTGGTGGCGATGGCGCTGCTCATTCTGCCGTTCCTGCGTGTCGGCGGCATGCAGCTATTCCATGCGGAAAGCTCCGACAAGTCCGAGAAGATCGTACCGCGCGCGCTCGAGCTGGTGATGGCGACGGCGGCCGTCTACGTCGGGCTCATTACCATCTGTATGGTCGTGTTCGCGCTGCTCGGCATGACATTCTTCGATGCGATTTGCCACTCGATGGCGACAATCGCAACGGGTGGGTTCTCAACCCACGATGACAGCTTCAAGTTCTTCCATTCACCGTCTCTTGAGTGGGCCGCGACCGTCTTCATGGCATTGGGCGCGATGCCGTTCGTCGTCATGATCCAGGCAGCACGCGGTGAGCCACAGGCCTTTTGGCGTGACGAGCAGGTACGCGGATTTCTCGCTTTTCTCGCCGTCGTGACGATCATTCTGGCGCTGTGGTATTCGGCCACGAGCGGCATTGCGCTGTCCGACGCCATGCGTCTATCGGCGTTCAACGTCACTTCGATCGTTACGACAACCGGCTTTGCGAGCGATGATTACACGAAGTGGGGTCAGTTCGCGATCGGGTTGTTCTTCCTGCTCACCTTCGTCGGCGGCTGCTCTGGCTCGACGTCAGGTGCGATCAAGATCTACCGTCTGCAGGTCGCCGGACTGCTGACACGGCGTCACTTCACGCACCTCATCACGCCGAACCGCATTGTCACGCTTTCCTACAATGGCCGCCGTCTCCCTGAAGACGTGCCGTTCTCGGTCGTCGCCTTCCTGGCGATCTATATGGCAACCGCTGGCATCTTCACGGTCATGCTGGCTGGCATGGGGCTCGACCTCGTCACTGCCATGTCGTCGGCCGCTCAGGCATTAGGCAATGTCGGTCCAGGGCTCGGCGAGATCGTCGGCCCGGCCGGCAACTTCGCAACGCTGCCGGCACCTGCCAAGTGGGTGTTGGCATTCGCGATGCTGCTCGGCCGTCTCGAATTGTTCACCGTGCTGGTGCTGTTCCGCCCGGAGTTCTGGCGCAGCTGATCGCGATGGCGAAGCAATCGGCAATCGATGGTGAGCCGCAGTCACACGGCTGCGACGCCGCCGCGAAAGTCGGCCAATGCGTTTTCGACGAGTTCGAGCGCCAACAGACGCGCCGGATCGACCGGCCCCGGCAACCTGATCTGGCCCGGTGGCACGGCCTTGAAACCGAAGCGGCCGTAGTAGGGCATATCACCGACCAGTAGCACCAGGCGGACACCAGACCGGCGCGCGTCCTCGATCGATCGGGCTATGAGCGCGCGGCCGTGCCCGCGGCCTGTCAACGCTGGCTCGACAGCAACCGGCCCCAGCAATAGCGCTCCGCTCGTGCCACCTATCGCAATCGGGGTGAAGCGCAACGCCGCGACCAGCCGGCCGCCGATCAGCGCCACCCGGCAATGTGGCGTGAAGGGCGGCGTCCCCTCGCGAATGCGATAGGCGGTGCGGGCAAACCGGCCCGGACCGAACGCCGCCTTGTGCATGGCGAGGATGGCCGCGCTGTCGCGGTCGGTGACGGGCCGAAACTCGATTTCGTCGGACATGCGCGGGTGCGGCCTTCCTTGGATCGCGGGACGCGCCCGCACACGAACCAGCCTCACGCGGTGTTCGTGCTGCGGTGCGAGCGCGCATTAGCACGCGCGTCAAGACCGGTCCAGCCGTAGGCTCGGCCGAGGTTATTGCCGCAATTAGAGGCGGCGATGCAGACCTTGCGCCCATCGCTACCAGGCAGCGGCGCGCGGGGCGGCACCCAGGATTTCGGCAATACGCTGGCGCGTGGGGGGATGAGTGTCTTCCGGCAGGGCATCGGCGGCGCAAAACTGGTGGGCCGCGATCTCTGCGTTTGGCTGCGGTGCCACCGGCTGGCGCCACGCGCGAACGATGTAGAGCGCGATATGATCGCCAGGGAACGCTTTGAAATTTGCGTAGATGCCAAACAGCTCCGGTGGCCCCTCGATGATGACGCCGGCCTCTTCGCCAAGCTCGCGTCTCAGGGCGGTCTCGATCGTCTCGCGTTTCTCCACGCCGCCACCGGGAAAATGCCAGCCAGGACGGTAGGTGTGGCGGATCAGCAGAAATCGTCCTTGCTCGTCGATCACCGCCCCTTGCGCTCCCAGCGTCAAACCGCGAGACAAGCGCCAATAGCGCTGCAGGCTGCGCGTGACGATGCGTGTTACGGGCACGATCGGCGTCTCCAGGTTGGTCCGGCATCTCTTTTTGCCATTGACGGCGTGGAAAGCAAGGGTTGCGCATTGGCGCAGACCCGGCTGAGCGATTAAGAGGAAAGCAAACGCCGGGGAGTGCCGCGAATGCCGGACACGACGACCATCGCACACATCTCAGATCCGCACCTGACGCCGCTGGTGGGCATCAGTCCGCGTCATCTCAACATGAAGCGGGCGCTGGGGCTGGTGAACTGGCACAAGAGCCGAAAGCGTGTGCATCGCGTCGATATTGTCGAACGGCTTGTTGCCGACATGCGTGCTATGCAACCGCATCATATCGCCGTGACGGGCGATTTGTGCAACATCGGCTTGCCGAGTGAATATCACGCTGCGCGAAATTGGCTCGATGGCATCGGTTCGCCCCAGTCCGTGTCCGTGGTGCCCGGCAACCACGACATCTATACAAGGATGCGTCATCACCCTGGCGTCGAGCTGTGGCGCGACTACATGCGCTCGGATGACTTTGGAACAGGCATCGCTGCTGCGGGGGGCGCTGAGCGCGGCTTTCCTTTCGTGCGGCGGATCGGTTGCGTGGCGCTGATCGGTGTGAACTCGGCTGTCGAGACACGGCCCTTCGTTGCGGCAGGCCATGTCGGTCGCGATCAACTCGCAGCGCTCGATAGCGTGCTGGGCGAGCTGGCAGGGTGTGGTGCAGCGCGCGTCGTGCTGATCCACCATCCGCCGCTGCCCGGCCAAGCGCCACAGTTGCGCGCGCTACGCGATGCGGGCGGTGTGCAGGCCATCCTGCAGCGGCGTGGCGCTGAGCTCGTGCTGCATGGGCATAATCATCGCGATACCCTGGTGTGGTGCGATGGGCCGAAGGGCGCGATACCAGTTGTTGGAATTGCATCTGGCTCTGCTGGCCGCCACCACAAGGGCGAACCCTTGGCCCGTTATAATCTCGTTCGCGTGCGGCCCAGCGACGGCCGCTGGGTGATCGAGGTGACGGGTCGGGGCCTGCAGACCGCCGATGGCGACGTCGTCGAGCTTGACCGGCATGTCCTGAGTGAGCATTGCTAATGAACCACTGTCGCTTCAAAGCGTTCGGGTAGCGGCGACGTTGTGATAGACAATTCGGGCCGGCCAGCATGCCGGAATTTCGCTGATGGACCCGATTTGCATCATGACCACAACCCCAGAAGATCAATCGGCTGCATCCGGACACGCCAAGGCAGGCGCTAGCGCGGGATTGCGGCCGATCTGGATGGTGATCCTTGCCGCCGCCGCCATCGCCGCCATCGGCATGGGATTGCGTCAGGTCATGGGCCTCTATCTGAAGCCGATGAGCGACGGCCTCGGGCTCGGGCGCGAGGTGTTCGCGTTATCGATCGCCATCACCAATATCGTCTGGGGCATAGCGGCACCGTTCACCGGCGCCATCTCGGATGCCTATGGCAGCGGTCGGGTGGCGGCGTTTGGCGCAATCATGACCTTCGGCGGCCTGCTTTCGCTTTATCTCGCCACGAGTGAGACGCATATGGTGGTGGCGGGCGCGCTGCTGGGACTGGGCGTTGCCGGTTGCGGCGTCAATGCCATGGTCGGTGCGGTGGCGCGCAGGGTGGCGCCCGAAGCGCGCACCTCGGCTATCGCCGCAATCGGCATGGGCAGCGGCGTCGGCATCCTCATCGCCATGCCCTACACACACCTGCTGATGGAATTGCTCGGATGGCGACAAAGCCTGCTGGTACTTGCAGGATCTGCTGCCTCGATGCTGCTGCTGGCCGTGGTGATCCGCGGCTCGCCTGTGGCAGTGACGGGGGAAGTGCCGCAGGGTCTGGGAGCCGCACTGCGCGAGGCATTTGCACATCCAAGCTTCTGGCTGCTCAATGCCGGCTTCTTCGTCTGCGGCTTCCATGTCGTGTTCTACGGCACACACCTTCCCGCCTATGTCGCCGACAAGGGATTTGCCAACCACGTCGCCGTCACGGCGCTGACAGTGGTGGGGCTCGGCAACCTGCTCGGCACCTATCTCGCCGGCCAGTGGGGGAGATCGCTGCCCAAGCGCTACGGACTGGCGCTGATCTATGGCGGGCGTGCTGTGGTGTTTCTAGGCTTTCTGTTCCTACCGATCACGCCGGCGACCATCATCATTCTCAGTGCAGCCCTGGGTGTGCTCTGGCTGTCGACGGTGCCGCTGACGAGCGGGCTGGTCGCCACGTTCTTCGGCGCACGCTGGATGACGATGCTCTACGGCGTCGTCTTTCTGTCGCATCAGGCCGGATCGTTTCTGGGGGCGTGGCTCGGCGGCTATCTATTCGATAAGCTGCAGAGCTATGACGCGATGTGGTGGATTTCGGTGGGGCTTGGCGTGGCGGCCGCGCTGATCAATCTGCCGATACGCGAAGCGCCCGTGAAGCGCGAGTTGGTGGTGGTAACGCCGGCCTGACGGCAACCCGGGCATGGAGGCGAGGACAGGTGGCAAACGCGGCGCCTGCATTGCACAATCACAATGACGACGGCGCGGACCTCATCCGGGCGCCGCGTGGCGTCGGCTGCGCGCTCGCCGTGCTGATTGGCCTCATCATCGCTGGTGGGATCTATCTTATTGCGGTGCGGGGTGACGCCATCTTCCTGGATCTGGCGGCGATTTCAGGCATCATGTTCTGTTTCTGAGGCGGCGACCGATCGCCCGGACAGCGCGGCGCAACAATCGGCAAAGTGCTCCTGAACGCCTCCATTGCCGGGGCAGGGCGGCTGCAAACCTCATAAAATTCACCGACGCCAATATCGCTCGATGACAATACTAGCCTTGCCGGGCTAGAAATCCTTCGATCAGCGCCGCTGGACAAGGTGCAATTCGAAGGAGAGTAAGGATGGCTTTGCGTAGTCTACTCGCATCGGGACTGGGCATTATGGTGGCGCTCGCGGCATCGGCCCCGGCGGCCGTGCATGCTGCGGACCAGGATTTGTTAAAGACCCGCGTCGTCAAGCGCGCTTATGCCGACGTCCGCATCGACATCCAGAATGCCATCATCAATCAGGGCCTGAAGATCGATTTCAATGGCCGCCTCGGCGACATGCTGAAGCGCACAGCGAGCGACGTCGGCGCCAAGGGCGATCTCTATGTGGACGCCGAGTATTTCACGTTCTGCTCGTCCAAGCTGTCACGCGGGATGATGGATGCCGATCCGGTCAATCTGGGGCTGTGCCCCTACACCATGTTTATCTATCAGCGGGCGGGCACCACCAATGAGGTGACGATCGGCTACAAGGGCATGCCGATGCGTGGCGACGAAGGCTCGCGCAAGTCGCTTGGCGAAATCAATGCGCTGCTCGACAAGATTCTCGACGACGCTTCGCAGTAATCATGCCCGCAGTTGCGCGGCTCACGCCGCAAACTCGACCAGGATAGCGCGGGCATCGTCATGCGCTTTGATGCCCGCGTGTCCTGCTGAGGTTTCAGCTCGCAACCCGGAGCCGCGGCTATTTGCGTGGACTTGTTGTCGCGCGGCCACTCCTGGAGGGGTGAGACACTTGATGCCTGAGACCGGTACGAGGGTGGCGTTGACATTTGTCCGAAGATGATGCGAATTCACGCCTGTGCTGGTTGCCAGCGGGGAACTCCGCTGGATGAAAAGGGAACTCGGGAAGGACCCCAGATTGGTCCGTAGCCGAGGCTGCCCCCGCAACTGTGTGCGGCAAGCTCGCTTCATTGATGCCACTTTCGGCCGTGCCGGCCGATGGGAAGGCGAAGTCCGAGCGCTCGAGCCGCAAGCCAGGAGACCTGCCCGCACAAGTCGCCCATCTTCCATGCGGGGCGCGTGGAGGAACGGATGTCCCGTAGTGGCGACCGATGTGCAACCGGTGGGGAGCATCGTCTGGTCGGCCGCGGTCGGGGCTCGTTTCCTGACATTCGGTTGAAGCTTCACCGGCAACGCGGCTCGCTTGATCGAGGTGCGGCTGTCCGGTCTTGTTCGCCGTCGGGGTATTCCGATGCGCCAGCGCCCCACCCTCGGGTCGTGTCTGAGGGGGACTTATGACGAAAGAATTGAAGCCTCGCCGTGCGCGCGGGGTCGTGGTGATCGCGGCGACGTCTATCGCCGCTTTGGTTGACCTGCTGTTGGCGGCGCACGCTACACCTGCTGTGGCCCAGTCGGCGCAGGCGGTTGAGTTGCCGCCAGTGGTGGTGGAAGGCGCGACGCTCGCCAAGCCGAAACGCGCCACGCCCAAGCCGGTCAAGCCGCAAATCGCGGACGCCGACGACGAGCCCGCACTGAAAAAGAAGAAGGCGAGCGCGGCGCAGAGGAAGGCTACGGCCAAGGCGGCTAATGCTGGTCCTGCAAAAGCGCCGGGGGCAGAGACGTCGCCACTGCCTCCGCCACCGACAGAGGCCGACGCCACGCCGCCAGCAAACGAGGCATCCAATACCGAAGCGGGCATCGCTGCCGATACGGTTGGCACCGCGGTCAGCGTCGTCACGGCAAGCGAGATCGGCGCTCAGCAGGCACGCACTGGTGTCGAGGTGCTGCGCTCCCTGCCTGGCGTTTCGATCAGCCAGCAGGGTGGCCCCGGCAGCATCGCGGTGGCGCGCATTCGCGGTGCGGAAAGCAATCATACGCTGGTCATCGTCGATGGCGTCGAGATGAACTCTTCGATCGATGGCCTTTACGACTTCTCCAACCTCTCGACTGCCGACATCGAGCGCATCGAGGTGCTGCGCGGCCCACAAAGCGGGATCTACGGCTCGGGTGCGCTTGGTGGGGTCATCAATGTCGTCACCAAGTCGGGCAAGGGGCCGCTGACGCTTTTGGCGGAAGGCGAGGCCGGCTCCTTCAACACGCGTGGCGGGCGCGCCGGCATATCGGGCGGCACGGACACGGCCTGGGGCTCGTTCATGGTGTCATCGCTGAAGACCGACGGCATCGACATTTCGCCGATCGGACATGAGCGAGACGGCTCCAAGCTCGAGACGCTGTCACTCAAGGGTGGTGTGCGCCCATTTGCAAACCTGACCATCCGCGGCTCATTCCGCTCCAGTCGCTTGCACAGCGAATATGATGATTTCAGCTATGATCTGCCGGGTTACCAGATGGCGGTCGATGCGCCCTTCACCTCCGACAATGAAATGTGGAGTGGTCGGGTCGAAAGTGAGCTGACGCTGTTCGACGACGCTTGGACGCAGCAGATATTCCTGGCCCGCTCGGAACGCGATTTCGATTCCTTCAACTACTCGCGCTCGCGCCTGATCGATGAAACGACAAAGTTCGGTTACCTGACGACTGTGCGCATCGGCGAGAAGACGGGCGCGGTCCGCCATTTCCTCACCGGACTGGTCGAGCGCCAGGAGGAAGCCTTCGACCAGCCGACGGCGGCAAACTTCCATGCCGAGCGTGGTCGCACCAGCCTTGCCGGCGAGGTGCGCGGCGAATATTTCGACATGCTCTATCTGGGCGCGTCCGTGCGCCAGGATCGCAACGAGGTGTTCGACGACACCACCGATTGGCGCGTGACGGGCTCGCTCAAGGTGCCGCGCACGCCGTTCCGCCTGCACGCGAGCTATGGCACCGGCACCAAGCTGCCGAGCTTCATCGAGCTCTACGGCACGTTCCTGCGCTATGTTCCCAATCCCGATCTGAGGCCTGAAAGCTCGCGCGGATGGGATGCGGGCATCGAGACGACCTTCCTCGGCGGCCGTGGCGTCGTCGACCTCACCTATTTCAAGACAGATCTCAGCGATGAGATCACCGAGGATTATTCGAACCTCTCTCAGATCACCTCGGTCAACCTAGACGGCAAGAGCCGCCGACAGGGCATCGAGGCATCCGGGCGGCTGCAGGTCGTGGATGGCGTGCTGGTCGGCGCCGCCTACACATGGCTCGATGCGCTCGACGACAACGGGCTGCGCGAGTTGCGCCGGCCCGAGCACCAGGCGCGCTTCGATGTCGATTGGCGGTTTGCCGGTGGGCGGGCGCGGCTCAATCTGGCGGCGATCTACAACGGCCGCATGCTCGACTATGCCTTCCTCGATGGCCCGCCATTCTCCGAGCGCTTTACCCTCGACGACTACTGGCTGTTGCGTCTTTCGGGTTCCTATGAGATCGCAAAGGGCATCGAGATGTTCGGTCGGGTCGAAAACCTTCTCGACCAGGACTATCAGGAGGTGTTCGGCTATGCGAGCGCGGGCGTGGCGGCTTATGCCGGCATGCGCTTCAAGCTCGAGGCGCCGATGGAGGTGTTGGCGTCGTGGAAATAGCGCCACGACCAGCGGCAAGAGCCAAGCCATGAGGCTTAGTGGGCGAGCGACGGTGACAACGGTGGCGGCGGCTTTCGTGATCGCCGCTACAACTGCGCTGGCGCCTTGTGCTTTCTCCGCCGAGCCGACGCAGGCAAGCCCGCCGCAGCGCATCGTTTCCATAAACCTGTGTACCGATCAGCTGCTGATCGATCTGGTCGCGCCCGAGCGGATTGCGGCGCTGAGCCGGCTCGCCGCCGATCCCGTATTGTCGGCGATCGCCGATCGAGCCGGCGGCTTCAAACTGGTGCGCGGGCATGCCGAGGAGGTGCTGTCGCTCAATCCCGATTTGGTGCTGACGAGCGAATATTCGACGCCGCATGTGGTGAGCCTGCTGCGGCGGGTCGGCATCAACGTCGTCGTGGTGCAAATGGCCGGCGATATCGATGCGATCCGCGCCGCTATCCGCAAGATTGCCGCGAGTGTCGGCAACACCGCTCGCGGCGAGGCCGTGATCGAAGCCTTCGATCGTCGCCTCGCGGCGGCAGCGCCGCGCAGCCCCTTGCGTCCGACAGCGCTCGCCTATCAGGTCAACAGCTTGACGGCCGGTCGCGGCGGTTTGCTCGATGCAGCGCTCACCGCGGCGGGCTTTCGCAATGCCGCCGATGAGCGGACATTGGGGCCAGGGGAGCGGCTGCCGCTTGAAACTTTTGTTGCGCACCCGCCCGATCTCGTCGTGCTTGCCAACGCACCCGATGCCTTTCGCACCGTGATGGCGGACAACTTGCGCCACCGGGCCTTTCGCGAAACGATGGCGCGCCGCCGGCATGTCGAAATCCCGATGCCGCTGTGGTTGTGCGGAACGCCAGCATTGGCGCAAGCGGTCGAGCGGCTCGGGGCGGAGCGCTCTCAGCTGATGCGCGCGGCGGCCGGTGACGACCACGGTGGAGCGATCCGCGCGCCTGCTTCCGGCGTGACGCAATGAGCAGCGAGTCTACAGGGGTGCAGTTGGCGCCGGGCGACACGAATTCATCGAGTGGGGGTGTTGTGGCGACACTTTCACTGCTGGTGGGACTGGCGTTCGCCCTGTCGCTGCTGCTCGGCCCAGAGGGCATTGGTTTGCCGCAGGGAGAAAGTGCGGCGCGGCTTGTGCTCTACGAGATCCGCCTTCCGCGCGCAATTTTAGGGTTCTTTGTTGGCGGCGCGCTCGGCATGGCGGGGGCGGCTTTGCAGGGCTATTTGCGTAACCCGCTGGCCGAGCCCGGTCTGCTCGGCATGGCCGGGGGCGCTTCGCTTGGAGCCGTCATCGCCATCCATTCGGGGGCTGCGACGAGCTTGGCTTTGGCGCTACCGCTGGGCGGGCTGGTCGGCGCGGGCGTGGCGACACTTGCTGTCGTGCTGCTGGCCGGCCAAGGCAGCGCGCCGGTGACGTTGATCCTGGCAGGTGTCGGCATATCGAGTGTTGCCGGCGCACTCACCTCACTCGCGCTCAATCTGGCGCCCAATCCATTTGCGTCCGTTGAAATTCTTTACTGGATGATGGGATCGCTCAACGATCGCAGCCTCGATCATGTCGCCATCGCCGCGCCATTGATCCTGGCGGGTTGCGCGGTGCTGGCGACCAGCGCACGCGGTCTTGAAGCGCTGACTCTGGGGGAGGCGGCGGCGCACAATCTGGGCATCGAGCCCACATCGCTGCGTCGGCGCATTGTCCTCGGCACGGCGCTGGCGGTCGGGGCGGCGACATCGGTAACGGGCTCGATCGGCTTTGTCGGGCTCGTTGTTCCGCATCTGCTGCGCCCCTTCGTTGCACATCGGCCGGGCCGCCTGCTGTTGCCGAGCTTCCTCGGTGGCGGTCTGCTGGTGCTGTCGGCCGATATCGGTCTGCGGCTGATCTCACCGGCGGGAGATCTGAAGCTCGGCGTGGTGACGGCGCTGATCGGCGCCCCGTTCTTCTTGTGGCTCGTGTTGGCCTCGCGCCGGGAGATCGGGTCATGACGCTTGCAGCGCAGTCGATCACGGTGGCGCTGGGTCGGCGCGAGGTTCTCCATGGCGCCAGCATCGAGGTGAATGCCGGCGAGATCATCGCTGTGATCGGACCCAATGGCGCCGGCAAATCGACGCTGCTGCGCGCGTTGAGCGGCCTTGCAAGGCCCAAGCAGGGACGTGTCGCGCTCGATGGTGCCGACATCGGTCAACTCGACGCGCGCGCCGTCGGTCGCCAGATCGCTTATATCCCGCAGGATCGAACGGTGCATTGGCCGCTGCCGGTGGCGCGCGTGGTGGCGCTCGGCAGGCTCCCACACGACGATCGCGCGGCCGATTGCAGCCAGATTGCTGCGGCCCTTGCCGCGATGGACCTCGAAGATCTTGCGGGCCGGCCGGTGACGCAACTTTCGGGAGGCGAGCTGGCGCGAGTGCTGTTGGCGCGCGCGTTGGCGCAGCAGGCGCGTTTTCTGATCGCAGACGAGCCGACCGCCGGCCTCGACATGGCGCATGTGCTCGCCTTGTTTTCACATTTCGAGCGGCTGACAGGAGAGGGCCGCGCCATCGTCGTCGCGTTGCACGATATTTCACTGGCGCTGCGTTACTGCCACCGAACCATTTTGCTCAAGGATGGCCGTGTGTTGGCGTCGGGAGCTTCGAAAGAGGTCGTCACGGCGGAAAATCTCGCCACCGCATTTGGTGTCTCAGCCCGAATTGCGACCTTAGACCACGTGCCGATTGTGTTAGCCGAGCGCACCCTGACATGATGCCGCCGTTGCGGCCTGCCAGCATGGCCGCACATGGGACCTGAGCCGCGCGGCGCGGCGTGACATGAGGGGAATGTGTGGGGTTTTTCCGCAAGACACTGAGGGTCAATCTGGCGCTTCAAGGCGGCGGCGCGCACGGCGCGTTCACCTGGGGCGTTCTCGATCGCCTGCTTGAGGAGGAAGCGCTCGAGCTCGGTTGGATTTCTGCGACCAGTGCCGGCGCCGTCAATGCGGTGGCGCTGGCCGCGGGGCTGGCCGAGGGCGGGGCGCAGAGTGCACGAGAGAAGCTGCGCGAGGTCTGGCAAGCGGTTCATGAAGCGGGCGTGCCCGATCTCATGCGCCTCAATCCGTTTCTATTCAGCCTCACGCGATCCTCGTTCAGTCAGATGACCGGAATGATGTCGCCTTATGAATTCAATCCGATGGGCTTTGATCCGCTGCGCCGGCTGCTGGAGCGCACCATCGATTTCAAAAGTATCCGCAACGGCACACAGGAACTTTTGATAGCAGCGACGGAAGTGGCGACGGGTAAGGCGCGGTTGTTCCATCGCCATGAGATGACCGTTGAATGCGTGCTGGCGTCGGCCTGCCTGCCGACCCTGCACCGGGCGGTGGTGATCGGTGGCAAGGCCTACTGGGACGGCGGCTTTTCAGCCAACCCTGCGCTGGTGGACCTGGCCCGCGAAAGTGCAGTTGCCGACACGGTGCTGGTGATGCTCAATCCGACGGTGAAACCGGAGCTGCCAACCGGTTCACGCGAAATCGCCGGTCACGTCAATCACCTGACGTTCAATGCTCCGCTGCGTCGCGATATCGAGCTCATCGAAGCCTTGCGCCGCGAGCCGGGTGGCGGGTTCCTGCGCCGACATTCGCTATCGGGCCGGATAAAGGCACATCGCTTTCATCTGATCGATGCGGGCCGCTATACGTCGATGCTCAAGCCCGAGACCAAGATGAAACCCGATTGGGGCTTGTTCACGTATTTGCATGGCGCCGGCCGCACCGAAACGCACAAGTGGCTGGACCGGCACCGGGCCGACGTCGGTCGTCGCGACACGGCGCGGCTCGGCGAACGCTTCCTGGGAGCGGCAGAAGGTGGCGCCATCATTCCGGCAGGTTCCGCCGACCCCACAGCAGGCGAGCGCGCCGTGACTGCTGCACTGATGCGCCGTGCCAGCATTTCATGAGCATGAGTTGCCAGCGCCCGTTGCGTTGAACGGCGCGCGGCTCGTCTCCATTGGCTGCGTCGATCAGCGCTCCACGACCTTGGCGTAGCCGTCGGCGATCGTCTCGTCGAGCAGGTGGCGGTAGCGCGCGTGCTCGGGATGATCGGGGGGGATTTGGCCAAGCGCGCTCGCATCGAATTCGCTTTGCCGTTGATAGACGATCGGGCACGACACCGGCATCAGCATCGCCCCTTGCTTGTTGAGCGTGGTGATCAGGCCGCGCATCGCCCCCATGCGGTCGACTTGCGACACGAGCACCATGCGCATCGCCCCCTTGGTCAGCGATACGAGATGAATGAACATGGAGGAGGCGGGAATGTAGAGCCGCCCTCGATGAGCGTAGGTGGCGTCGGGACGACGGCTCTCCTCGAACAGCAGCGAGGGCCATTCGGGATCCCAGACGATGTCGGTGCGATAGGCGACGATGACGTTGGGCAGCGAGAACGCCGGTCGTAGCGTCAGGTAGCTGCCGATATAGTGGTCGACGGCTGCCCGCGTGTAGGCGCCCATGTAGAGCGGAGCGACGACACCGCCCTCACCCTTGAGGTCCATCGGCTCGGCGATGCCATTGCCGTCACCGCCATCCCACGCGGAGTGGACGCGCTCGTAGTCGAGCCCTAGCACCATGCACACGTCAAACAGCGTCTGCTCGCGCACCGAGCGGCCGCCCAGCAGGTTCTGCACCGTCTTCTCGTGGCAATCGGCGGCGTCCGCAAGCTCGGCCTGCGTCAGCTTCTTCTCGATCATGGCCTTGCGAATCTCGGCCAGCGCGGCATCGCGGTCGTGCGTCTGGGCTTTTTTGGGCATGCGGGCGAGCGGGCCTATCGGCTTCTCCGGGGGGCAAGCGTATCGGTGATATTTGCAGAAACTTACCGGTTTTTTTCGCGGTCGCGCAATTATTCGCCGCTGCGCCAGATCACCGGCAAGCCAACCAACAAAAAGCCCCCGGCCGCTGGCCAGGGGCTTTCCGCACAAGCTTTGATCGGACGTCGCTTGAGCTTAGCGTCCGAGAACGGAGAGAGACACCGGCACGACGCCGGCGCCCTGCATGCCGATGACGCCGGCGGCGCCCTTCGACAGGTCGATCACGCGGCCGGCGATATAGGGGCCGCGGTCGTTGATGGTGACGACGACCGAGCGGCCGTTGTGCTTGTTGGTGACGCGGACCTTGGTGCCGAACGGCAGCGTCTTGTGAGCGGCCGTCATCGCGCTCGGGTTGAACCAGCCGCCAGAGGCGAGCTTCTGCGGCTGCCAGTAGTAGGAAGCCAGACCGCTGCTGGAACCGCCTCCGCCCGAATAGGTGACGGACTTCTTGCGCGGCGCCGGTGCCTCGTCATCGTCGTCGTTGGAGACGAACTGCTTGGCCTTTTTCGGGGCCTTGTAGGCGGACTTCTTGGGAGCGAAATCAGACTGATCGCTCGACTTTGCTGCGGCCTTTCTGGAAGCCCGCTTCGATGCATTCTTGCTGCCACCATCGTCGCCGCAGGCGACAGGGCCGCCAACGCATTCCCAGTGCGTGGCACTGGCCGGGGCAGCAGAGACGACCGCGAGGGTCATGGCGGCGGCTGCCGCGGTCAGAAACGTGCGCATGAAACACTCCATGTTTGCCGGCTTCGTGGTCCCAATTCAAAGCGCAACAAGTCTGCCGAAGGCGGTCCCAGGCGGGACGCCCGCTCGTTCAACGACGAACATGCCGGGATATGTGGATGCCGACGCCCGTGCGGCGTGACGTGACCCCGGTCCAGCAAGTTGGTTGCGCTGAACGCCAGAACTTGTTCAGCGGCCGGACATAGTTAAAACGTGTTTGTTCTGGCGGCCGGACCACAGCATCACGCTTCGCGCATGGTCAACGCACGAATTGGTCGCGGTTGTTTACATTGAAACTGACCGCGTTGATTTTACTTGAAAAAACTAGATTCTCTGTGAGCTGCGCGCGACCGCAGGTCGCAGCCGCAACACGGAACTTTGCCCGTGTGCGCTCGTCTGCGGAACAAATCTCGAGGGCGCGATCGCCGTGACGATCGGCTCCCCGGCTTCCAAATTCACTGGAATGCGCAACCCGATTTCATACCCATGGCAGCCAGAATCTTGGCCAATGGGCAAAAGCCGGTGAAGGCGGACTGCAGCAGGTTGAAGCCGACGAACGCGGGAACCGCCAGCCAATAGGGATGATAAAGGTAGCCAAGCGCGGTACCGATCAAGGTGACGATACCAGCGAAAGCGAAGACGAAGCGGTCAATGTTCATGAGGTTCTCTCGGGCGTTGAGATGCTAACAAAATGCGCCATCGCAGATATAGAGTTTCCTCGCCGGTTTGTAGAGCAGATCAGCGACCACCTGCTGCGATAAAGTTGCGCGCATGATTGCGTCGGCCCGATCTGGAACCAGACGGGCTGTGGGTGTCACCCATCTTGCCGATGCGGCGGCAATCGCATATTAACTCTTATCGGGGTTGATCGACCACCCCGTCAGGCATTCGCCCAAGAGTCGGCTCCTCGATCTATGGGGCCAGCCTTTGCAGAATGCGTCTCCCACTAAATTGCCATCTGACACGTCGCCGTCTCACATGACAGCTACAGCGCCATCGCATCCTGGCTTTGCGGAGCTTGTCGCTACGTTTGCCAAGATCGGCGTGCTTTCGTTCGGCGGTCCGGCGGGGCAAATCGCGATGATGCATCGCGTGCTGGTCGATGAGAAACGATGGCTCGACGAGCCCAGCTTCCTCAACGCCTTGAATTTCTGCATGTTGCTGCCGGGTCCGGAAGCGATGCAACTCGCCACCTACGCCGGCTGGCGTTTGCATGGCGTCAAGGGCGGGCTCGCGGCAGGCTTGCTGTTCGTTTTGCCCGGCGCCGCGTTGATCTTCGCCCTTGCCGCGCTTTATCTCACGTATGGCGCGACGCCGCTGGTCGCGGCCGCCTTCGTCGGCATCAAGGCGGCGGTGCTGGCGATCGTGCTCGAAGCGCTGTTGCGGGTGGCGCGCCGCGCCCTGCACACCAATCTCGATTGGGCAATCGCGGCGGCGGCATTCGTTGCGATCTTCTTTTTCGCGCTGCCGTTTCCCATCATCATTCTCGCCGCGGCGTTGCTGGGCTTTCTGTTCGAGCCGGCGGGAAGCGCGCAGCAAAACGCAGTTGGGCCAGACGCACGCAGCGTGATGCCTGCCGGCGCAAGCGGTCGCGGTATCGGGCAAACGGTGGTGACAGTGCTGATCTGGCTGGCGATCTGGATTGTGCCGCTGGCGGCTATCGCAATTGCGCTTGGTGGCGAGCATGTTCTGGCGCAGCTCGCTTGGTTTTTCTCCAAGCTCGCCGTTGTCACGTTCGGGGGCGCCTATGCGGTGCTCGCCTACATGGCGCAGGAGGTGGCCGGTCGTTACCAGTGGCTGACGCCAGGCGAGATGCTCGATGCGCTGGGACTAGCCGAGACGACGCCTGGCCCGTTGATCCTGGTGACCGAATTCGTCGGCGCACTGGCCGCGGGACGAGCCCAAGGTGGCGTCTCGATCTGGATGGCGCTCGCGGGTGCCGTGGTCACGCTGTGGGCGACGTTTGCACCTTGCTTCTTGTGGATCTTCGCTGGCGCGCCTTATGTCGAGAGGATCGCCGCGGCGCCACGCCTGAAGGCCGCGCTAAAGGGCGTCACGGCGGCCGTGGTCGGCGTCATCTTGAACCTGACGGTCTGGTTCTCCCTCAACGTGTTGTTCCGCGTCGTCGAGACCAAGACGTGGGGACCGTTGCATGTGGCGATACCGCAGCCTGCCTCCGTGGATCTGCTGGCGGTAGGGTTGGCGATATTATCGGGTGTCCTGCTGATCGTCTGGCATCGCGGCATCGCCACGACGCTCGGCGTCGCCGGCGCTCTTGCGCTCTTGGCATCGAGATTTTGACGGACCGCGAACGCCAACGCCGCCGCTACAGCCAACCCTTGCGGCGGAAATAGGCAAAGGGAACGACGGCGGCGAGCAGCATCAATAGCAGCGCTGCCGGATACCCCAACACCCAATCGAGCTCGGGCATGTGCTTGAAGTTCATGCCGTAGATCGATGCCACCAGAGTTGGCGGCATCAACATCACGGCCATCACCGAAAACAGCTTGATGATTTGGTTCTGCTCGTTGGCGATCATGCCGAGTACGGCGTCGAGAAGAAAGGTGATGCGCTCGGTGAGGAAATGCAATTGCTCGTTCAACGAGCGGATGTCGCGATGCACGATCTTCACGCGCGCGGTCTCGCGCGGGTCATCCTTGCGGTCCTTGATGGCCTGCGACAAGTACAGCAACAGGCGATCGAGGGAGGATACGCTTTCCTCCGCCCGCGAGGCCGTGCCGCCGAGCCTGCCAATCGACTTCAATGCGATGTCGAGCCGCCGCGTTCGGGTCTGTTGCCCGCCCTTGATCTCGAAAGCGGCAGCGCCGATCTTGTCGATCTCGTCCTGGACATGCTCGATGAGATCGGCCATGCGCTGCACCAGCGTCTCCAGCAGACCGACTAGGATCGACGACGCGCTATCGACACTGACATCCCCCTTTGCGACACGCTGCAGGAACAGCGGGATTGCTTTGGGAGCGACGTAACGCACGGTGACGAGCGTATTGCCGATGATCAGAAAGGTGAAAGCCGAGAACTGCGGCGCACCGCCATCCAGACTGTGCGGCACGATGCCGGTCATGACGTAGGCGCCTTGCTCGAAATAGAGCCGGTTGGAGGATTCGATCTCGCGCATTTCAGCGCGCGTGGGGATCGAAACGCCGAGCAGCGCTTCCACCGCCGCATCCTCCTCCGGCGTCGGCTCCAGCATGTCGATCCACAGGCCTTTTCCGGTAATGCCGCTGAGGCCGTCGCGCTGGACCAGCTTTCCGTTTTCGGTCTCGTAGACTGCCAACATTGTGATCCGTCCACCCCTTGATGTTTGCTTGCGTCGGGGCAATCTGCCTGTTCAGGTAGAGTTGCATCGCAATGATAGCTCGCTGACGGCTGCCAGCCGAAGAATGTCTGGCTCGGAGAGCTACCCGGACGAAGCGGCGAAAACAACTGTTGCTGACGAAATCGACGTGCGCGGAGGCGCGAGGAGGTATCCATGTGGAGTGTTGCGCACGCTGGGGCGAGGGCCACCCTGGGCATTGCCGTCTTGGCTGCGGGTATTGCGGGTGTGACGGCGCCGGCTCGCGCAATCGAGTGCCGCGAGGACTATCAGGTCGTCGCCGGTCAGTTACTCTCCACCCCTTATTGCCAGGACGGTTATCTGGCGCGGGTCGCCCGCCAGTACGGTTCGCGTGTGACGGCAGCGCAGATCCGCAACAATCCACACACGAAGGCGGACGTCTGCCGCTTCATGGGGCATGATTCGCGCGTCAGCCACATCTGTCAGGACTATCGCGCCACGCCGCGCGGCTTTGGACGATAGGCGGCAGGTCAGCCGGTGGCCAGAGAGTAGGCGGCAAGGGAGGTGAGGGCAGGCGATGCCCACACTTCCGTTTCCGCTATCGGGTTTTCTTGCCCGTCGCCGCGGATCGGCCGTGGCGGGCGCGGGCAGGATCATGTGTCGTTTCGAAGTGTCCAGATCGGGCGCCTTCGGCCATCGATATTCGTGTCGAAGGACCACGACCGCGGCATTGAATTCGAAGTGGTCGGAAGTGGTCGAGTGATTATCCCACCTTGGGCAGCTCGAGCACGGGACTGACCTCACTTACATCTTTGGCCCGTTTGACACGGCCATCGAATTGGGCGCCCTCGGCGATCGTCAATACCTGGTGGAGGATGTCGCCCTCAACCTTGGCCGAGGGCAGTAGCGCAACGCTTTGTCCCTTGATGGCGCCGTCGACGCGGCCGCGCACCTCGATCGACTCTGCCGATACCGATCCCGTGACGCTGGCAGTTTCGCCGATCACCACTTCGCGCCCCGCCAAGTCTCCGACGATTTCTCCGTCAACCTGTAATCGGCTCTGGCATACGATTATGATCTTGTCGCCTGCGATGCGCAGATCCTTGCCGATCACGGACGTCGTCATGCTGCCGGCGGCACCCGTCGCGGGCGGTCGCGGCTGTCCGGAAGGTGCACCGCCATGGGCCGGCATGAAGCCAGCGGTTGGTGCTGCGGGCGAGTGTGGCGGTGCCGGCTCGACCGGACGAATGGGTTCTGGATGGGGGCTTGAACGTCCAAACACGCTGAAATTCCTCCTCGACGCGCGACCAAGCCTGAGGATCAGGCGAACGATCAAAACCATGCCTTTTCGGCGATAGCTTGTCGAGGGCTCCAGATTTGTCGCGGACCAGCAATTTTTTCAGGCAGCTTGCGGAGTTATGCTCGCATCTGCAATTCCGGCCCACTCCGCAGCGCTGCGCAAAGGGCCGGAATTCTGTCGTAGGGTCATTGCGGTGGACCGGGGCGGTCGACCGGGTGACCCATCAGCCGATCAACCAGGCCGACCTCAGGCCCGGTCATGGCACGTCAGGCGAAGTTACGCCAATCAGTGCCGCGGCACCCTCAGGTCCACGAACGGCGCCCGTACATAAACGCCGGCGGTGGAGCGGCGCACATGAGCGAACGGTGCGTCGACGGCAACGCGGCGACCGCGCGTCTCGACCGTGGTGGTGGGAGCGTCGACCAGAACATCTCTGCCGCGGCGCGTCACGTGGGTGTGTTGGGTGCGCGAATGATGCTTCGCGACGCGATGCTTGTGCGTGACAGTGACAGTCTGCCGCGGCGTTTCGACCGCAACACGCGTGCTTTTGGCATGTGGGCCTGCCATTGCGGCGCTGGAAGCGGCCAGGCACATGGCTGTTACAGCCACACAGGCCGAGGCCAGGACAAATGTCATCTTGCTCATGATTGGTTCTCCATTGTGATTGGGCGCCAAATTCGTGATGCGGCGCTCTTTTAAAACTTCATGATGCGCGACCGCCTATCACCCTGAAAAATGGCAAACTGCGGGCAAGCACAGCGGCTATTCGCGCGCGTGAGATCGACAAGGCCGCCTTTTATTGAACGATACGAGCTGCAGAACAAAAGTGTCGCACGGCATGCGTGTCGCGACAGACGCGCCTGATGCTTACGGCAGCGCCAAGTACATGAAAAAGGGGGCATGAAGCCCCCTTCTCCCAAGCGAATTGCCAGCAATCGATCGCACCTGCGATCAGGACTTCGACAGCATGACCTCGGCCGTCTTGGGGCCGAAATTTCCGTCCGCCGGCAGCTTGTTCTTCTCCTGGAAGTCGCGCACGGCTTCCTTGGTGCCGCGGCCATAGTTGCCGTCGACCTTGAGCTCATAGCCGATATCGTTCAGCAGCTCCTGCAGAGCCTTGACGTCGTCGCCCGAGTCCCCGCGGCGCAGAATGCGATCGAATTTCGGCTTGCCGCCGCCAACCGCGGTTGCAATCTCGTTTTTGCACGGGCGCGCGGTGCGCGTGCACACCCAACGCTTCTTGCCGTCGACGTTGGTCTGCTCGCAGTCGATCTTGCGGTCCTCGGCGGCGCGCCAGGATTGGAAGCCGTTGCCAGCCTTGGCTTCGGCAGCCTTGCGCCAGGCGAACAGCGAGCTTGGATAGGCGCCGAGCGTGCGCGAGATGAATGGCTCGCCTTCGGCGACCACAACCTCGTTCTTGCATTCCTTCGCCGAGGCCGTAGCGGCAAAGGCGAACGTGGCCAGCGCGAGTGCGATCACGCTACTGAGTATTCGGAACATGAGGAACCCCTTTATAGACAACGTGACTGATGGACCATTCTTTCAGATCGGACCGCCTTGGCGCCACAACACGGCGATTGCAGCCCGTGAATCGTTGATCCGGTGTTGCAGATCGGCATCCCCAAGCGCAGGCAAAGCGCCCATTTGCGGCCTGCCTCACTTGGAAATCCTGACGATGAGAAGAAGCCAGATAACAACCAGCGCGGGCGGAATCGTGGCTGCGATGATCTCGATCAGGCTTTTGAACTTGGACCGGACGGTCCCCAGGCCCAGCCCGGCCCCGCCACCATGGAAGAACGTCAGCCAGAAACCGATTTGCGTCAGGATGGCTGCGGTCGTCAGCACCGTCACAAGCCAAACCGGGCTGCGCCGCCAACATGCCTGGAATACGGTTGAGGAGTAAGGCCGAGTTTGGTGGCCGATGTCGACGACTTTGCGAGAGAGACCATGCCGGTCCTATTGCTCAACGGCATGACGGTTACGATCCCGAGGGACATGGTGGGATCGCTGCTTCGGGCAGCGCCACGGCTTGCGTTACCGACGTGCCGCCAAGATCACTACGGCAAGCTGAGGTCACTACAAGCACAAAGGGCTGCCCGATGGGCAGCCCTCCGTGGAACGAGGCGCGATCAAGGCTATTGGTAGCCGTCGCGCGTGTTGCTGAAATTCTCTAGCCGGCGACCTGAAGGCAAGCCCGCGTCAAATCCAGCGACCGCGACATCGCAGCCCCTAAAATCCCACTCGACATCGGATCACCTCCCTTCGGTTGTTGACGATGGCTCACATGTTGGCACTGTTCGCGGCGCCGTCAAGGCATGATTGCGATATCATTTAGGGCCGTCGTCCCGCGGTCGATAAGTTGATGAGCTGGCGTTTGGTCCGAGCGCAAGGCGCACTGCGAGCCACGTCAGCGCGTAAGCAGGGACAAAATAGAGCAAGAGCGGGATGTAGGTGAGGACCCAAACAAGCACCGCATTGCCCGGGCGCGCATCAAAGATGGCGACGCAGGCTGGCACAGTGACGAACGCGATCAGGCACGACCAGAAGGAGCCGTTATCGAGGACGCGATCGATAATCGCCTTTAGTATGCCTAAGGCGATCAATATCGCGATCATTATCTACCTCTGATGCAACGATCACCCCAACGCATCGTTGGCGCGCTTCATGCGGTCGGCGTCGACGTAGACCTCGCTTCCAAGCTCGCGGAATTTCTCGCTCATCTCGGCCATACCCTTCTCCGCTTCGACCATCGCCGACTTGCCCGCGTTGGTCTTGGCCGCATAGTCGCGCACGTCCTGCGTGATCTTCATCGAGCAGAACTTCGGGCCGCACATCGAGCAGAAGTGCGCGACCTTGTGGGCGTCCTTCG
>CAZLHQ010000011.1:0-40938 GCA_964559355.1 uncultured Hyphomicrobiaceae bacterium | reverse complement strand
CGACCTTGCCCTGGTGATCGACGAACAGGTTGCCCTGGTGCATGTCGGCGTGGAAGAAGCCATCGCGCATGGCGTGGGTCAGAAACGACCGGATCACGGTCATGCCAAGTGCTTTTTTGTCGAAGCCGCGGGCGTCGAGTGCGGCATGATCCGCGATCGGGATGCCGTCGATCCACTCCAGCGTCAGAACCCGGCGCGCGGTGCGCGTCCAGTCGACCACCGGCACGCGAAACCCCTCGTCGGCGGTGATGTTCTCGGCCATCTCCGAGATCGCGGCGGCCTCGAGCCGCAGGTCCATCTCCAGCTCGGTCGTGCGCTTCAACGTATCGACCACGGCGACCGGCTTCAGGCGGCGCGAGGGAGCATGGAAGCGCTCCATCTGTCGGGCGGCGAAATAATAGCTGTCGAGATCCTGCTTGAAGCGCCGCTCGACGCCGGGGCGCAAGATCTTGACGGCCACCGGCCGCCGTGTGCCATCGCGCGAAACCGCAACCGCTTTGTGCACCTGGGCGATCGAGGCGGCAGCGACCGGCGGGCCAAACTCGGCGAAGTGATCTTCAAGCCGGCCACCAAGTGCGCTTTCCACCGCAGCGCGTGCCTCGGCCTGTGGAAACGGCGGCAGGCGATCCTGCAAATGCGACAGGTCGCGCGCCAGCTCCGGTCCGATGACGTCGGCGCGCGTCGCCATGAACTGGCCGAGCTTGATGTAGGAGGGGCCCAGAGCCGCGATCGCCTGTGAAATCCGCTTCTCCGTGGGCACACCTATGCGAAAGGGCGCTGACAGCCAGCGTATCGGCGCCGTGACAATACGCGCGGCGGTGAGCGCCGGCGGCACCTTCATGCCCTTTGGCACGAACTTGACGCCATGCTGGGCGAGCACGAGACCGGCTCTGGCCAGTCTCAGTGTATTGAGTAGGGCGCCTGCCACGAAGCATCTCCGCACTCGGGAGGCTGCGGGCTTCCCGAAAATCAGATTCGAACTGGGACATTGCCGGGTTGGGGGACGGGGTCAAGCGTCCTTATTCAAGAGGGTGAGCATCCTGGTGGGTGATCGCTTGGCTATGCCGGCGCCGCCGCCTGCACAGATGGTTGACACGTATCAGACCGGCAGTCTGTCGGGGGCAACGATATCCTCGGCTATGCGGCGTGTGGCCAGTTGGCGGATGACGCTCGTCAGCGCGGGGTGCGTAATGTCCAGCCGCAGGAAATCTTCGCGATGCAACTTGAGCAGGCGGCACTTGGTGGCGGTGTGGAACGTACCTCGGTGAGTATCGCCGTTCATCGTCGCGACGGTGCCGAACACATCGCCCGTTCCGTACTCCCTGACGCTATCGGCCGAGCGGCGGAACACGCGGCCCGAGGCAATGAAATAGATGGCGTCGCCCGGGCTGCCCGCGGCCATCACTTGGGCATTTGGCGGGTAGTTGTGGGCGTGCAGCACCGGAATGATGGCGGCAACGGCTTTAGCGTCGAGTTCGGCCAGCATCGGGATGCGCGACATCAAAGACCAGTTGATGACGAAGTCGCGGCGATTCACCTCCTGCGCGAAGCCGGTCGAAATGATGGCGACGGGCAGCGCCAGGATGCACAACCCCGCGACCATCACGAAGCCGCCGAAGAAGCGGCCGAGTGGCGTGACGGGCGTGACGTCGCCATAGCCAACCGTGGTGAGCGTAGCGATGGCCCACCAAGCCGCATCGGGCACGTTGCCGAACTTGTCGGGCTGGCTGGCTCCCTCGATGTAATACATGCCGGAGGCCGCAAAAAGTACGGCTGCCATCAGCAGCAGACCAGCGCCCATCAATGCGCGGCGCTCGTTGGAGAGCACGCGGATCAGCGTGTCCATCGCTGGTGAGTAGCGCGACAACTTGAGGAAGCGCAGCAGCCGCAAGATGCGCAGCATGCGCAGATCGATCGCCAGAAAATAGCTGAGATAGAACGGCAGGAACGCAAGCAGGTCGATGATGAGCGCCGGCCGGCGCGCCATCCGGATGCGCGCAGCGAAGGGAGACAGGCGCGCCAAGAACGGCATTTCCACCGCGACCCACAGCCGGGCGACATATTCGAGTGTGAATACGGCGACCGAGAACAGTTCGAATGCCCAGAACCAGTGGCGATACCGATCCTCGAGGGCTGGCACCGTTTCGGCCGCGAATGCGACCACGTTGAGCAGGATCAGCGTGACGATGAAGCTATCGAACAGCTTGCTGGCGCGATCCTCGCCGCGGCCAACCTCGATGATCTCGTAGACGCGTCGGCGCACGCTCTTGGGAGCGGGTGGCTGGGGAACAGGGGTGCCCGTCGGTGAGGTCAATTGTGAAGTCAAGCGCTGGCTCCAGCGATCGCGCGCAAGGGATCGAACTCATCAAGTCATGGCCGAAATTATGCCCGGGATGGCGCGCAGCCCCCTGCGTCACCGATTGAAGTGGTAGTGTAAGCGGCCGGCGCTCATCTTGTCTGCGATCAACCCTTGTTCCACACAAGGCTGCGCACAAGCTGCCGCAACATTGCTCCGGTCTTCACGCTGGCATGCCGACCGGGTCAATGAAAACTTATTGAATTCAAGTTGTTAGTCGATGGCAGGCAAGGCTTCGACGAAGCCCTTGAGTGAAATCGGAATGCCGATACCCGCCTCTTCCGTCTGGAAAATGATGAAAATGGCGGTTTTGCCGGTCTTCAACTGCTCGACGAGGGGGTCTTGCACCACGACCTGGGCGTAGCAGGCAAAGCTGTGGCAGCGCAGGAACGGAGCATGGCCGACATCCTTATTGTCGATCTTGAGGCCGAGCCCGGGCGGTAGCAGCACGCCGAGCGGAGCAAACACGCGCAGCACGCGCGTACCGTTGGAGAATTTCTGGAAGTAGACCGTCAAGCCGACATTGTTGCGATCCTCGGCGGTGACGCTCTGCACCAGCGCGCAGACCTCTTTCTTCGAGCCGGGGGGCGGCGCTTTGCACACCACCTGCCAATCGCCGTGCTGGGCCTTCACCGCGCCCTCGGGCGGCTGGGTTTGGTCCTGAGCGAAGGCAAATGCGGGCACGAGCGCGATCATCACGACAAGGAGCGCCATCCGCGCCACGATTTCGACGAGCCAGCTTGTCGGGGATTGCAGGATTGGTACGTGCGTCAGCCGATTGCGGCGCGGGTGCCGAGAGATCGCGAACGGAACCGTCGCGCGCGGCGCGCATTCACGGCAAGTGATGAGATCGGACAAACTATGGCTCCGCTAATATGGCTCGGGAGGAATGCAATGCTCAGGGCGTCGCCAACGCCGACGTGGCCTTGACGGTTGAGGCTAACGAGCAACGAATCGGGCCGATTTTGCGACGCCGGCCCCGCGCGGTCGAGCCTTTGGGTTGATCTTGCCATCGCTTCGATGTTTCAAACGCCGTCAAGAGCGTTCAAATGCCGCATAAAAGTTGACTTGAGACAAGTTCACCGCTTGTGCTGTGTTCGAAGCGGCGGTATCTCGACCCTCATGTGCGGCCGTTGGTCTGTCTAGACCTAGGGCCAACGTGGTCTTGCGCGGTGCCAATGGTTCACAGGTCGTCGGCGGCTCAGTGTGTCGCGGCCAAGGGGAGACGGCAGGCCGGCCGGGTCATCGGTCGGGTCATCGACTGAGGTTTGGGTCGGTTGCCTGGGCGGCGCATATGCGGCGAATTTGGGCGCAGGTGCTGCATGGAGCATGATCGCCATGCGGCGGAGGCTCGAAGCGGGCCCCGTGATGAATTTGGGGTCGGGACCTCTGCGGGGCACCCGGCGCACGCGACGACTGGATAAGAATAGCTCGGGCTGTCGGCCTGACACATAACTCGGGGAGCAAGTAATGATCGATCGAATGCTGGCAGCGGCGAAATCCGGTGCCGCGCTGTTGTTCTCGGCGCTGGTTATGCTGAGTGCAGATGCCGCGTTTGCGGGCTCGGGCCAGCCGACGGACAAGCAGATCGGCATGCAGGATGCGGTGACGCCAATCGCTCGGCAGATCCATCAGTTCTACGATCTCGTCAACATGATCATCATCGCCATCACGATCTTCGTGCTGATCCTGATGCTCTACGTCATGTTCCGCTTCAATTCGAAGGCGAACCCGACACCCTCGCGCACCACCCATAACACGCTGCTGGAAGTGGCATGGACGGTGTTGCCCATCATGATCCTGGTGGTGATTGCGGTTCCCTCGTTCCGCCTGCTCAACGCTCAATACACTTACCCCAAGCCCGATCTGACCCTCAAAGCCACGGGCTATCAGTGGTATTGGAGCCATGAGTACCCTGACCAGGGCGGCTTCTCCTTCGACAGCGTCATGTTGAGCCCAGATGAAGTCAAAGCCGCCAATGCCGCCGGAATTCCCGCGCCGCGCAACCTCGCCGTCGACAACGAGGTGGTCGTTCCGGTCAACAAGAATGTCCATGTTCTGGTGACGGCGGGCGACGTGCTCCACAACTGGACCATCCCCGCATTCGGTTCCAAGGTCGACGCCGTACCCGGTCGCCTCAACGCCACTTGGTTCCGCGCCGAGAAGACTGGCGTGTTCTATGGCCAGTGCTCCGAATTGTGCGGCAAGGACCACGCCTTCATGCCGATTGCCGTGCGCGTCGTTGACGACGCCACTTTTGCCGAGTGGTCCGGCGCCATGAAGGCCAAGGACAAGAAGAAGGCTAAGGAAATCCTCAAGCGCGTGGCGCTCGAGCAGGCCGGCCAGAACAAGGTCGCCGAAGCGCGCCAGTGAATGGCGCCGAGATCCTCAGCCATAATCGATAAACGAAACGCACCAAGAAAATCTGCAAAGCGAAGGGCAGCTCAAGATGGGTAGCACTGCACATGCCGCTCACGGCCACGACGACCACCACACCCCGACGGGTTGGCGGCGCTGGCTGTTCTCGACCAACCACAAAGACATCGGTACGCTGTATCTGATCTTCGCCATGGTGGCGGGCGTGATCGGCGGTATCCTGTCCGTGGGCATGCGCATGGAGCTCGCCGAGCCCGGCATGCAGTATTTCCACAACGGCCACGCCTTCAACGTGTTCGTCACCGCGCACGGCATCATCATGGTGTTCTTCATGGTCATGCCGGCGACCATGGGCGGCTTCGGCAACTGGTTCATGCCGCTGATGATCGGCGCGCCGGACATGGCGTTCCCGCGTATGAACAACATCTCGTTCTGGCTGCTGCCGGTCGCCTTTACGATGTTGATCCTCTCGCTGTTCGTGGAGGGTGACTCGGGCGGAGCCGGCATCGGTGGCGGCTGGACGCTCTATCCGCCGCTGGCGACAACGGGCTCTCCCGGGCCGGCGATGGACTTTGGCATCCTGTCGATGCACATCGCGGGTGCGTCGTCGATCCTCGGCGCCATCAACTTCATCACCACCATCTTCAACATGCGCGCTCCCGGCATGACTCTGCACAAGATGCCGCTGTTCGCCTGGGCCGTGCTCGTCACCGCGTTCCTGCTGCTGCTGTCGCTGCCGGTGTTCGCCGGCGCCATCACCATGATGCTGACGGATCGCAACTTCGGCACGACGTTCTTCACGGCGTCGGGCGGCGGTGACCCGATCCTCTACCAGCATCTGTTCTGGTTCTTCGCCCACCCGGAAGTCTACATTCTGATTATTCCGGGCTTCGGCATGATCAGCCACATCGTTTCGACCTTCTCCAAGAAGCCGGTGTTCGGCTATCTCGGCATGGCCTACGCCATGGTCGCGATCGGTCTGGTCGGCTTCATCGTGTGGGCGCACCATATGTACACCTCGGGCATCAACGTCAACACGCAGGCCTACTTCGTGTTTGCGACGATGGTGATCGCGGTGCCGACAGGCGTGAAGATCTTCTCGTGGATCGCTACCATGTGGGGCGGTTCGATCGAGTTCCGTCTTCCCATGGTCTGGGCGCTGGGCTTCATCTTCCTGTTCACGGTCGGTGGCGTCACCGGCGTCATGCTGGCCAATGCCGGCGTCGATCGCGCGCTGCATGACACCTATTACGTCGTCGCACACTTCCACTACGTGCTGTCGCTCGGCGCCGTGTTCTCGATCTTCGCGGGCTACTATTATTGGTTCCCGAAGATGACCGGCTACATGTACTCCGAGTTCTGGGGCAAGCTGCACTTCTGGTTCAGCTTCATCGGCGCCAACGTGCTGTTCTTCCCGCAGCACTTCCTGGGCCTCGCCGGCATGCCGCGCCGCTATGCCGATTACCCGGATGGCTTCGCGTTCTGGAACAAGATTTCGTCCTACGGCTCCTACATCACGGCCATTGGCACGGTGTTCTTCTTCATCGGCATCTTCGTTGCGCTGTCGCGCAAGCAGAAGGTCGGTGATAACCCGTGGGGTGTCGGCGCCACGACGCTGGAATGGACGCTGCCCTCGCCGCCGCCGTTCCACCAGTACGAAACGCTACCGCGCATCGAGGCGACCAAGCACCACTGATGTGGCGCACGCATTACGCGCGACACCAAGAATGGCGACGGGCGGTCCGGAAATGTCCTGCCCGTCGCCCCACTGCACGAGGTCATGAAGCACGTTGCCGTTGGCCGCGCCGCAGGCCGCATCGTTCCTGCCGCCGCCGCGACGTGCTTGGTGCACGTGTTGGCAAGGCATGCTGGCAAGGCTTGTCGGCAAGGCAGGGGCTCCACCGCTCTTGCGCGCCGATGCCGGTGTGGATGTCGCTGCTAGATATTGAGGACGAGACGAAGTGACAATGCCGACAGGAAACGTCCAGAGCCAAATTGCCAGCGACGTGCCGCTGCTCAATGAGCCGACCGTCGGCGACTACGTGGCCTTGTTGAAGCCGCGCGTCATGTCACTCGTCGTTTTCACGGCGTTGACCGGCATGATCGCCGCGCCGGGCACGCTCCATCCGGTGCTGGCTGCGATCGCACTCGTCATGATCGCGGTGGGTGCGGGTGCTTCTGGCGCGCTCAACATGTGGTATGACGCCGATATCGACGCCAAGATGGCGCGCACGGCGGCTCGTCCCATTCCACGCGGTCGCGTCACCGCGCAAGAGGCGCTGTCCTTTGGCGTCATCTTGTCAGTGGGCTCCGTGCTGATGCTGGGGCTGCTGGTCAACTGGACGGCGGGCGCGCTGCTGGCACTGACGATTGCGTTCTACATCTTCGTTTACACGATGTGGCTGAAACGGCGGACGCCGCACAACATCGTCATCGGCGGTGCGGCCGGCGCCTTCCCGCCCATGGTCGGCTGGGCAGCGGTGACGGGTGGCGTCAGCATCGAAAGCATCGTGCTGTTCCTCATTATCTTCATGTGGACGCCGCCGCACTTCTGGGCGCTGGCGCTCTATCGGTGCCGCGATTACGAGCGAGTCGGCGTGCCAATGCTGCCGGTCGTTGCTGGTCCGCAGGAAACGCGTCGTCAGATCCTCGTTTACGCCCTGTTGCTGGTGCCGCTGGCGGTGACGCCCTATTTCATCGGCCTTGGTGGCCTCACCTATCTCGTCACATCGATTGTTCTGGGCGTGGTGTTTCTGGCGCTTGCCGTCAACGTGCGCCGGGTGAGCGAGGGGCGTGAGGGCGACAAGGCTGCCAAGCAACTCTTCACATTCTCGATCTTCTATCTGTTCGCGCTGTTCGCCGTCATTCTGGGCGAGCACGTGGTGGCGCGGGTGCTGGGCTGATGAGTGATCGCGATGCAGAAAAGACAAGCGTCGAAGTGACGCCGCTCAGCGAGGAGCAGCGCCGTCGGCAACGCATGCGCTCGTGGGCGATCGCGGGCGCGCTGTTGTTTCTCGTTATCGCGTTTTATGCCGCAACCATCGTCCGCCTCGGCGGCAACGTCATGAACCGTCCCCTGTAGGAGTGGAATAGAGCGTGCAGAAGGTGCCGCACGAAATTGCTGGACACGCTCGCAACACTTCGGCGCCGACAACGGCGACGGGTGAGGCGATGGCGCGTCGGCATCGGCGTGTCGCTGGCGTGCTCGGCGGTATCGTCGTCGCCATGATCGGCATGGCCTACGCGGCGGTGCCGCTCTATCGCATTTTCTGTCAGATGACCGGCTATGGCGGCACGCCGCAGATCGCGGTCAAAGGCGCCGACAAGGTGCTGGACCGCACCATCACGGTTCGTTTCGATGCCAATGTCGCGCCGGGCCTGCCGTGGTCGTTCACGCCCAAGCAGCGCACCATGGACGTGCGGCTGGGCGAGACGTCGCTGGCGCATTACAGCGCGACCAACACATCCGACAAGCCATTGCGCGGTACCGCCAGCTTCAATGTGACACCCGACAGCGCGGGGCCGTTCTTCAACAAGCTCGAGTGTTTCTGCTTCACCGAGCAGTTGCTGCAACCGGGGCAGAGCATCGACATGCCGGTTTCGTTTTTCATCGATCCCGCGATCATCGACGATTCCGACGCGCGCAAGTTGTCGACGGTCACGCTGTCTTACACCTTTCATCCGATGGACAAGGCCAGCACCGCTGCTTCTGGCGCGAGCGAGACGCGGGCTGAGGCTGCGGCAAGCAAGGGCAGGAGCTAGTACCTACGCAGCAAGACCACAACACGCGACGACAGGAATTCAGGCAACCACTAACAAGACGACAAACAAGAGGAATGCGCACTCGACTGCATAACGCTTTCTGATCCGAAACGACTTTACTCGTGGCGGAACCGGACACGCGGCACGGTTGAACGCACCAAGTTCAAGGGGAACGGAGAATTCGATGGCCGACGCACACGGAAAGAATCACGATTACCATCTGGTCGACCCGAGCCCATGGCCACTCGCCGCATCGCTCTCCACGCTCGCTTCGGCGATTGGCGCGATCGTGTGGATGCGCTCGATGGGCGGCGGCGCCGGCCTGTTCGGGATCAAGGGGCCGTGGCTGTTCGCCATCGGCTTTACTTGCTTGGTTTTTGTTGCCTTCAGGTGGTGGGCTGACATCATCACTGAAGCCCACAAGGGCGATCATACGCCGGTGGTGCAACTGCACCTGCGCTACGGCATGATCATGTTCATCGCCTCGGAGGTGATGTTCTTCGTCGCTTGGTTCTGGGCCTATTTCGACGCTTCGCTGTTCCCGGGTGCCGGCACTCAGGTCACCAACATTCCCGAGACGATCGGCATGGTGGCGCGCGATCAACTGACCGGCGGGCACTGGCCGCCCAAGCCCAGCGAGTACTTCAGGTCGACGTTCGATCCGTGGGGCTTGCCGCTCGTCAACACGCTGATCCTGCTTCTGTCGGGCTGCACGGTGACGTGGGCGCACCACGCGCTGCTCCAGAACGATCGCAAGGGCCTCATCATGGGCTTGGCGCTGACGGTTGCTCTCGGCATCGCCTTCACCGCTTGCCAGGCCTATGAATACGGCCATGCAGCCTTCAATTTCGCCGGTCACATCTATGGTTCGACGTTCTTCATGGCGACCGGCTTCCATGGCGCACACGTGATCATCGGCACGATTTTCCTGTTCGTCTGCCTCATCCGCGCGATGAAGGGTCATTTCACGCCCAAGCAGCACTTCGGCTTCGAGGCCGCAGCTTGGTATTGGCATTTCGTCGACGTGGTCTGGCTGTTCTTGTTCACTGCGATCTACGTGTGGGGTGCTGGCGCTCATCCGGGCCACTGATCGAGGGCAGGCGCTGCGCCATCCTTGTCGAGATCACGGCGGCCGGAGCGAGAGTTCCGGCCGCTGTCATTTTCGGAGAATTCTCGAAAGTTCACAGCGCGCTGCGCGCCTGTGTCCAAAGCACGCATTGAGATAGAATGCCCCCTCCAACACAGTGCCGGCCATGACCAATTCACCTCAATATCCGAGCATTTCGCCCGTCGTCACCGGTGTTACGGCGCGTTGTCCGCGTTGCGGCAAGGGGCCCTTGTTCAAGCAAGTGCTCAATATGCGCGAGAGCTGCTCCGACTGCGGGCTCGATTACAAGTTCATCGATACCGGTGATGGCCCGGCGGTGTTTGCGATCTTCATTCTGGGCTTCGTGGTGCTTGGCGCGGCGCTCTGGTTCGAGTTTACAGTCAGCCCGCCGCTGTGGCTGCATGTGGTGCTGTGGGGCATCGTGACGCCGGTGCTGGCCTTGGGTCTGCTGCGCTTTCTCAAGGCGATATTGATTGCGCTGCAGTACCGCAACAAGGCCGAGGAAGGCCGGCTGGCCAAGCATTGAGGCCGGTGCGGTAGCGAACGAGTTATCGGCTTTGGAACTCAGCCGAAGCAAGTGAGCTGAAGAATGCAGCGGTCTGCTCGATCATCACGTTAGAGCGATCATCACGTTAGAGCCAGGCCATGTCATCTGAACGAGTCGATCAGACAGCGCCACGCCCGGGACTGTTGTGGCCGACGCTGCTGACCGTGTTAGGGCTGGCTATCATGCTGGGGCTGGGCGCATGGCAGATGCAGCGGCTCGCTTGGAAGAACGGGCTCGTCGCTCAGATCGAGGCGCGCACCAAGGCGCCGCCCATCAGCCTCGAGGCGGCGATGGGCATCTATACGGGCTCGTTCGCTGAAGGCGTCGCCGCGGCATTGGAGTACACGCGCGTTGAACTCAAGGGACGCTTTCTTCACGACCGCGAGCAGTATCTCTATTCACCCCATCCCAAGCTCGGCCCCGGCTTTCATGTGTTGACGCCGTTCGAGGTCGCCGGACCGGTTGCCCGCATCGTGATCGTCAATCGCGGCTTTGTTCCCGAATCGATGAAGCAGCGCGCGCTCCGGCCGCAGGGGCTTGTGGAGGGAGCGACAACGCTGACCGGGCTGGTGCGCCTTCCGGCTGCGCCCGGCACATTTACGCCGCCCAATGATCCTGCGCGGAACCTGTGGTACTGGCGCGATCTGCCGGCACTGGTCGCGGCCACCGTGCCTGGACGGGAGCGCGAAGTGGCGCCCTTCATGATCGATGCGGAGGCCGATCCCGCAAATCCCGTCGTCTGGCCCCGTGGCGGCGCCACCGAGCTCAAGCTGCCCAACCGCCACCTGGAATATGCGCTGACCTGGTTTGGCCTCGCCGCCACGCTGTTTGCGGTCTATCTGGCCTATGCGCGCTCGCGCCGCGCCCGCGGCTGATTACGGTCGGCGACCTCTGAAGGGGTGGATGCAACCTGGGGGTTGGCCGGCCACAAGATGTTAGCGAAACCGATGGTGCCCCCGTGCGAAGTCGCGTCTGAACCGACTATTTGACGGCGTCGTCATGTGGGCGGACAGTCACTCGCCTTGTTGCCACAGGCTGCGGGCATGAGATCCTGATTGACGTCTTCGATGGAACCGGAAGTGGTTCCATCTCAGTCGATCAGGCTCTAGTGTGCGGCACACCATTTTTCGCCGCGCCGTGCGGTCGGAACAGCAGCCCTTCGCGAGCAACCGACCCCAACCGCGCCCAACCGTAAGACGGGTTTCCTCGCTTGACCTCATTGTCATACATCTCCACGCGCGGCTCAGCACCGCGCCTTAGCTTCGACGACGTGCTGCTCGCCGGTCTTGCTCGCGACGGCGGCCTTTATGTTCCCGAAACCTGGCCGCGACTGACGCCCGATGAAATCGCCGCGTTTGCCGGCTTGCCCTTTTCGCAAATCGCCGTGTCGATCATGGATCGCTTCGCTGGCGAGGCGATCGCGCGCAGGGATCTGTCGCGGATGGCGGAGGAGGCTTACGCCACGTTCGGTCATGCCGCTGTCACGCCGCTTGTGCAGGTTGATGCCGAGACCTTCATCCTCGAGCTGTTCCACGGGCCGACGCTCGCCTTCAAGGACGTGGCGATGCAATTGCTCGCGCGGCTCATGGATCATGTTCTCGAAAAGCGCGGCCAGCGTGTCACGATCGTCGGCGCCACCTCGGGCGACACCGGCGGCGCGGCGATCGAGGCATTTCGCGGATCGAAGCGCTGTGATGTGGTGATCCTGTTTCCTGACGGCCGCGTTTCCGACGTCCAGCGCCGCATGATGACGACGCCGACCGAGGCCAATGTTCACGCGGTCGCCATCGACGGCACGTTCGACGATTGCCAGGCTCTGGTGAAGGCCATGTTCAACGATCATGCCTTTCGTGATCGCGTGCATCTGGCCGGCGTCAACTCGATCAACTGGGCGCGCATCGTCGCGCAGGTGACATACTATTTCGCGGCCGCCACTGCCCTTGGCGCACCGCACCGCAAGGTCGCCTTCTCGGTGCCTACCGGAAATTTCGGCGACATCTTCGCCGGCTACGTCGCTCGTCGCATGGGGCTACCGATCGCCGATCTCGTCATCGCTTCCAATGCAAACGACATCCTGCCGCGCACGCTCGCAAGCGGTGTCTATGAAATGCGCAACGTGCTGGCGACGTCATCGCCCTCGATGGACATCCAGATTTCGTCCAACTTCGAGCGTTACCTTTACGAAGCCTCCGGTCGCGACGACGCCTACGTTCGCGGCGTGATGGGGTCGCTGGCCCAATCGCGACGGTTCGAGGTCGGCACATCGGTTGCCGGTCACATGCAGCATGATTTTTCCGCCGCCGCCGTTGGCGAGCAGGAGGTTGCCACGGCCATCCGCGCTCTCAGATCGCACAGCGCCTATCTGATGGACCCGCACACCGCGTGCGGTTACGTGGCCGCGACTGCCGCCCGCCGCGCCGGGCACTTCGAGCCTCGCGTCGTCCTGTCGACCGCGCACCCGGCCAAGTTCCCCGATGCGATAGAGACGATAACGGGCGAGCGGCCGCCGCTGCCGACGCGGCTTTCGAATCTCATGACCGATAGGGAGCGCTTCGAGCGCCTGCCCAACGATCTCGGCGTCGTCGAGGCCTATGTTGAAAAGAATGCGCGCGCGGTCCGAGAGGGCTAGGGATGAGCACCAACATCACAACGCTCGCCAACGGCATCAGGGTGGTATCGCACGCGATGGCCCACCTGGAGACGCTGTCGCTCGGCATCTGGGTGGCGACCGGCGCGCGCCACGAATCGCCCTACGAGCACGGCATGTCGCACTTGCTCGAGCATATGGCGTTCAAGGGCACCGCGCGGCGTTCGGCCCGCGCCATCGCCGAGGAGATCGAGACCATCGGCGGCGAATTGAATGCTGCCACCAGCCTGGAGACGACGGCCTACTTCGCCCGCTTGCTCAAGGGCGACGAGGGCATTGCGCTCGAAATCCTGGCCGACATCCTGCAGAACTCGGTGTTTGATCCAGATGAACTCGAGCGGGAGCGTGAAGTCATTCTGCAGGAGATCGCTGCAACGCGCGATAGCCCCGAGGAAATCGGCTACGACCTGTTGCAGGAGGCGGCGTTTCCCGGTCAGTCCGTAGGGCGGCCGATCCTGGGCACCACGCAAAGTGTCAAAAGTTTCGACCGGGGCATGCTGAACGCATTTCTGGCGCACCACTACACGCCGCAACGCATGGTGGTCTCCGCGGCGGGCGCGGTCGATCACGACCGCCTTGTTCGCCACGTTGAGGCCCTATTCGGAGGGCTACCTCGGGGAGAGCAGGCAGGGCACGAGGCTGCACGCTACAAGGGGGGCGTGCGCGCCGGTCAACGACGGTTCGAGCAGAGCCATCTGCTTTTGGGGTTTGAGGGGCCTTCCTATCACGCGGACGACTTTTTTGCGGCCCAGGTGTTTTCAGGTCTGTTCGGCGGAGGCATGTCGTCGCGACTATTTCAGGAGGTGAGGGAGCGGCGAGGACTTTGCTATTCGATCTATTCGTCCGCGTGGGCGCTGGCCGACGCGGGCCTGTTTTCGATCCATGCGGCGACGGGGTCCGACATGCTGACGAAGCTGAGCGAAGTTGTGGTGAGCGAGCTGGAGGCGGTGGCAAAAGGCGGTGCGGATGCCGCCGAGTTGCAACGCGCCAAGGCACAGCTCAAGGCCGGCCTTCTGATGAGCCTGGAAAGCTCCTCGGCACGCGCCGAGCAGATGGCGCGCCATCTCATTGGGCATGATCGCTTGATTTCCACAGAAGAATTGATCTCTGGCGTCGATGCCGTCTCGGAGGCGGACGTGCGGATGTTCGCACGCCGAATGGTCGCCGGCGTTCCGTCGATCGTCGTGGTCGGCTCCGGCCGCGGTTCGACCGCGCAAGCCGAACGCCTTGCCGGAACTTTCGGACAAGTGGCTTGAGGGGTCACATGGCGCTGCTGCGGACCACCATCGGCCAGGATTCGGGGCCCATCGTTCGTGGCGAGGGCGTGATCTTGCGTGCGCCGCAGATGGGCGACTATGCGGCCTGGGCCGAGCTGCGCGCCATGAGTCGCGAGCATCTGGCGCCGTGGGAGCCGCTGTGGTCGCGCGACGAGCTCACGCGCAGTGCCTTTCGCCGGCGCGTGCGCCACTACCAGCGCGAGGCGCACGAGGATCTGGGCTATGCCTTCCTGGTATTTGCCGAAGCGTTGCAGGCGCCGCAGCGCACCGCCGATCTGGCATGGGGCCAACGGGCGGGCCAGCCGTTTCGCGAGCATACGCTGGTCGGCGGCGTCACCCTTTCGAACGTGCGCCGTGGCGTCACCCAGACGGCAACGCTCGGCTATTGGCTCGGCGCCCCGTTCACCGGACGCGGGCTGATGCGCCGCGCGCTTGCAGCCATCGTGCCCTTTGCCTTCGACGTGCTGCGCCTGCACCGCCTCGATGCGGCGATCATGCCGTCCAATGCACCATCCTTGCGGGTTATCGAACGCTCTGGGTTCAAACGCGAGGGTCTGGCACGGCGCTATCTCAAGATCGCGGGAAGCTGGGAGGACCACTTCATCTACAGTTTGCTGGCCGAGGATACGGGGCGCTTGGAGGGGGCCGTCTCATGACAGCTTCCCGATCGATCCTGCTTCACCGTGTCGGTGCCTCGGTAAACGCGCTCTTCGCAAGGGTGCTGATGCTGGTTGCGTTTGCCGTGCTGGCGACGTCGACGTTATCGGCACCCGCTGCCGCCTTGAAGCCGATCATGGTGACGGGTGAGCAGGATCGCATCGAGATCACGACGTTGGGCGAAGCCTATGAAGGGCGCGGCGACAGCCTGATGGTGGAGACCGCTTCAGGCGGCGACGGCGGCAGCGGCCGCATGTCGGTGAAGGCCACCAACCAGGGCACAAATCCCAACTGGATCGTGTTCGCGCTGACCAACCCTTCCGACAAGCCGATAGAGCGGTGGCTGGCGGCGGATCGCTATACGTTGTCGGGCTCGGGCATCGTGTGGCCGGATCTGGATGCGCGCCGCATCGAAGCGGTGACGCCCTCGATCGGCTTCGTGCCACAACGGATCAAGTCCGATCGCACCGATATTTTCGCGCTGACGCTGGAGCCCGGCCAGACCATCACCTACGTCGCCGAGCTCTCCTCGGAACGGTTCGCGCGCATCCATCTGTGGAAGCCGCTCGAATTCGAGGGCAAGGTCCGAGATCGGCAGCTCTTCAACGGCATCATGCTTGGCCTGTCGGTGCTCACGGCGCTGTTTCTCACCGTCATCTTCGCCGCCAATCACAAGCTGATCTTCCCGGCTGCGGCGCTGTTCTCGTGGTGCGTGCTCGCCTACCTGTGCGTCGACTTTGGCTTCTTCCACAAGATCTTCAACATGAAGCCGGAGGATAATGCCGTCTACCGAGCGGCTGCGGAGTCCTCGATGGCCGCCAGCCTCGTCATATTTCTGCATGCGTTCCTGCGGCTGGGACTGGGGCACGGCATTGTCCGGCTGCTGTCGCTGGTTTGGATTCTCGCTCAGCTTTCGCTGGTGGCGGTTGCAGCCATCGATCCCCGGCTGGCGGCGACGTTCGCGCGGTTCTCTTTCGCGGTCATCGGCGGCATCGGCGCGCTCGTTACGCTCTACCTCGCCGTGAGAGGCCAGGACCGCGCCATGCATCTGCTGCCGCCGTGGATCTTGTTCCTCGTTTGGATCTTCCTTGCCGGCGTCACGCTGACCGGGCGGCTTTCGGGAGAGATCTTCGTTTCGACGCTGATTGGCGGCATCGTGCTGATCGTGCTGCTGGTCGGCTTTACGGTGACGCAGTTCGCTTTCCGCTCGCTGGAGCCGCTGGCTGGCATGGCGCCGACCGATACGCAGCTGCGCTCCTTGGCGGTCGATGGCGCGCGCGCGGCCGTTTGGGAATGGTCGAGCCGGCGCGACGAGATCAAGACGGGCACCATCGTCGAGCAGGCGCTGGGGCTCAATGCAGGTGAGTTGAGCGTCAAGGTCGATGAGTTCCTGCAGCATGTGCATCCGGCAGATCGCGAGCGTTTTCGCCTGTCCTTGTGGTCGGTTCAGGAACGCGCAGGCGGTACGATCCGCTCTGATTTCCGCATGCGTCACTCCGATAATTCCTACCGCTGGTTCGAGCTCGAGGCCGCTTCCGTCGATACCGGCGATCGGCGGGCGGTGCGCTGTGTCGGCTTGATGCGCGATGTCACCGAATCGAAGATGGCGCACGAGCGGCTGTTGAGCGATGCGGTGCACTGCAATCTGACCGGGCTGCCGAATCGCGAGCTGCTGCTTGATCGAATGTCGACGGCGGTCGTGCGAGCCAAGTCCGACGAAAAGGTGCGGCCGACGGTCTTCTTCATCGACATCGACAAGTTCAAGAGCATCAATTCCTCGCTCGGCTTTGTCATCGGCGACAGCCTGCTGCTGACGGTGGCGCGACGCCTGCAGCGTCATCTGGGCGTGCACGATACGCTGGCGCGTGTGGGTGGCGACCAGTTCGCGATTTTGTTCATCGACGAGCAAGACCCGCGCGAGCTTGCCAGCCTCGCCGAGCGTGTGCGCCGCAGCCTGAGGGCGCCGATCCGCATCGCCAGTCAGGAAGTCGTGCTGACGGGCTCGCTCGGCATCGCCATCTACGACGGCGGCGAGGAGAGCCATTCCGATCTCTTGAAGGAAGCCGAGATCGCCATGTATCGGGCCAAGCGCACCGGCTCGGATCGCATCGAGATATTCAGGCCCGAGATGCGCGGTGAGCCCAACGACCGCGATGCGATGGAAGAAATTCTGCGCAAGGCGATCGAGAAGAACCAGATCAAGGTCTACTACCAGCCGATCGTCTATCTGCCGACCGAGCAACTCGCAGGCTTCGAGGCGCTGGCCCGCATCGAGCATCCCAAGCTCGGTCTCATCAGCCCGGGGGCCTTCATTCCAATCGCCGAGGAAAGCGATCTCATCAACAAGCTCGGCTCGCTGGTGCTCAATGCGGCATGCGAGCACGCAGTACTATGGCAGAAGGAGCTGCCGCGGCCGGAGGATCATCTGTTCGTGAGCGTCAACGTTTCGAGCCGTCAGGTGCTGAAGGCCGATCTCGTGCAGGAGGTCCGCCACATCGTCGCGCGCTCCATGCTGGCCAAGGGAACCTTGAAGCTGGAGATCACCGAATCTCTGGCGATGGAAAATCCCGAGCACGCAATCGAGATTCTCGGGCAGATAAAGGCGGCGGGTGCCGAGCTTGCGATCGACGATTTCGGCACGGGGTATTCCTCGCTCGCCTATCTGCAGCGGTTGCCATGCGACACGATCAAGCTCGACCGGTCGCTGGTGCGCTCGTCAGGCAAGGGGGACGAGGCCGGCGCGACGATTGTGCGGGCAATGGTTGCGCTGGCCCACGAGCTCGGCAAGAAGGTCGTCGCCGAAGGCATCGAGGTGCCCGACGACGTCGTATTCCTGCGGCAGATAGGCTGTGAATACGGACAAGGCTTCTTCTATGGCGAGCCGATGTCTGATCGCGACGTGATCGATCTGCTGCGCATCATCCGCAAATCGGAGCGCCGGCTGCAGACGCACGGCTTCTTCAAGACCAAGCAGCGGCGCAACCGCAAGAAACAGAAGCGCGAGGAAGCCGCCGCCGCCAAGGCCGCTTTCGCTGCCGCCGCGACGGCCGAAGGGGCTGCCGCCAACGCTGGCGATGGCAAGGGCGAGCCTGCACGCCCGTTGGCGCAATCGCTGCCCAAGAGCACGGTGCGGCCTCGGCAGCGTGGAGCACCGGCGCATCCCGGCGCAAACGATCCACGCGCGGCGGTGCCTGCACCGGCAGGCCGGATCGTCGGCGGCGACAGCAGCATCGGCAGGCCGCAGCCGCCCGGCCAACCCATGCCGGCGGCGAGACCTGCGGCAGCCTCCAGCGGCCCGGTGCCGCCGGTAATGTCGTCTGCTGGCGGGGCCAACACGCCTGCGAACACCGTAGTATCAATGCCTCCGCCCGCGCCACACGCCGCGCCGCCGCCGACGTCGACGCAGAAAGTTGAGCGTGCGCCGACCGCAGATGGCGCGCCGCCGCTGCCTACTCAGCGTCCGCCGAGACCTAAAGAGGGGACGGAGGGTGCGGTGCAGCCGCCGCAGCCGCCGCGTCCCGGCCGCGCGCCTCCACCGCCACCCGCCATGCATGCGGGCAGCGGCGCGAACGGGGCCGGCCACACATCAACCGATGGCCGACGCGCAGGGCTCGAACGCAATGCGGGTACGCCGCCCGCGCCGCCGCCCCCTGGCGCACCGCCTCTCCCAAGGTTTGAGACTCCTGTGGTGATAGAGCCTGACTTCTCGACCTTGCCACCGGGCATTGCCGCGTCACTGGCGCGTCTGGCCGGCGTCAGCGCCACCCCGCCATCGCCTGCTCCATCCGCACCGCCAGTTGCGCCCGCCACCGCTGCGTCAGCGCGGGCACCGGGCAACACCGAGCCGGTCAAAGGTTGAGCCCCGCACGTCGCTGCAATTGTTGACGGCGACCGCCGATGTCAGGCGTGGCCGGCGTCGGCAACCAGATGTGAGGGATCGATGCCGATCTTTGCCAGTGCGCGCGAGTATTTCGACTCGTTGTCGTCGTCGAAGATCAAGTCGAGGTCGCACGGGCAGTGGAGCCAGCCGTTGGCGTGAATTTCGCTTTCGAGCTGGCCCGGCGACCAGCCCGCGTATCCCAGGGCCAGCATGGCGCGATCTGGCCCTTTGCCCTTGGCGATGGCGCGCAGAATATCGAGAGTCGCAGTCAGACAGACGCCGTCACGGATCGCCAAGGTCGTATCGGCGATGAAATAGTCGGAGCTGTGCAATACGAAACCGCGACCGGTCTCGACCGGGCCGCCGTTGTGGACTGGCATCGTCAGCACGTCGTCCGGCATCAAGGCCTCACCTTCCGGACCATAAATCTCGGAATCGAGTCCCAGGCGTTCGAGCAGATCGGGAAAGTCGATATGATCGGCGTTCTGGTTGACGATCAGCCCCATCGCGCCTTGATCGGAATGAGCACACAGGTAAATGACCGAGCGCCGGAAGCGCCGGTCTGACATGCGCGGCATGGCGACCAGAAGCTGGCCTTCAAGGTAGTCGTTGCGCTCCTGGCCGATGTCTGTGGGCCGTTTGATCATGGGATTAGACTAGCGCCGACAACCCGGTGATGTGAAGACGGGAATCGATTGTGCGCAACAGTTGTGACCGAGCCAGCGGGATCGAATCCCAGGTGAGAATGACCAAGATTAGGCATATTTCGCGGTCCGACGGCCAAAGCGCGCACATTGACGTGAACGTCGTCGAACGCGGATATTCTGCGATTGATCGGCGGACCGGCGCATCGGACAAGCAAGTGGGAGCGGCTGCCAGAAGTATGAACCCGGTGGTGAGCAAGATTGTGAAGCAAATGGCGAGGACATCTGTTGTGCACCCTGGTGTCGTGCTCACTGGCCGGCGCGGGGTAGCCAAGGCCGTCATCGCTGCCCTTGCAGCGATAGTCATGTGCGTGGCGTCGGCTGAGCCTGCGCGCGCGGAGCCTGCCGCAAGCGATTGGATCGAGGGGCACAATGTTCGCACGCGTCTGATCGCAGGGCAGCAGGCCGCCGCGAACCTTGCCGGTTCAGCTGCGCAAGACGGTTCAAACATCCTCGCTGGCCTCGAAATGGTGATGTCGAGCGGCTGGAAGACATATTGGCGTCAGCCCGGCGACGCAGGCGGCGTACCGCCAGAGTTCGACTGGTCGGACTCGACCAATCTCGCCTCCGCAACCGTGCTTTATCCGGCGCCCCACCGCATGACCGATCGCGCCGGCAGCGCGATCGGCTACAAGGACGGTGTGGTCTTTCCCGTGCTCGTCGTGCCGCAGGACAAGAGCAAACCCGTTGGATTGAAACTCAAGCTCGCCTTCGGTGTGTGCCGCGATATCTGCGTGCCGAGCGAAGGCGCTTATGAGGTGACGGTTCCCGCTTCAGCGCGGCCGGAAGTGCCCGAGGCGCTGCGTCAGGCGATCGAACGCGTTCCAAAGATCGCGTCGGCAGCTTCCGCGTCACCGCTCCTGGTGAAGTCGCAAACCTCGCTCGACGGCGCTGCGACCAAGCTCACGATGCACGTCAACTTCCCCAGGGGCACGGCTGGGGCCGACGTGTTCGTCGAAGGCCCGCCCGGCGAGTTCGTGCCGTTGCCCAGGCAGACCGGCAAGGTGGACGACAAGACGCTGATCTTCGAGATCGACCTGTCGAAGGGCGCCGATGTCGCTGCGCTGAAGGGCAAGCAGCTGAAGGCGACCATGGTCTCGGACGCCGCCAACTCCGAGCAGACCTTCGTCCTCGAGTAATCTCAGTTTACGTCGCCGCAAATCCATGCCGGCGTCCGGCAGCGATGCTTATACCCTTGGCACACACTCGGGTTTCGCATTAACGTGCGCGCTTCCCCCGGTGTCGCAGGCATACGGGCCAGCCGACACGCAAAGCGAACAATCGAAGAGGAAATGCGATGACGATAAAGGTGGGCGACAAGCTGCCGGACGCGACATTCACCGTGATGACGACAGAGGGGCCCAAGCCCGTCAAGACCGCCGATGTGTTCGCGGGCAAAAAGGTGGCGCTGTTCGCGGTGCCGGGCGCCTATACGCCGACGTGTCATCAGAAGCACATGCCCGGATTCCTGACGCACATGCAGGAGCTGAAGGGCAAAGGCGTCGATACGGTCGCCTGCACCGCCGTCAACGACGTGTTCGTGCTCGACTTCTGGGCGAAGGATACGGGCGCTGCCGGAAAGGTGACGATGCTGGCTGACGGCTCGGCCAAGTTCGCGAAGGCGATCGGCCTTGAGATCGATCTCACCGAGAACGGCCTCGGCGTGCGGTCAAAGCGCTATGCGATGCTGGTCGACGATGGCGTGGTGAAGGTGCTCAACGTCGACGAGGCGCCGCCCACCCACGACAAGTCGAGCGCGGCGACGCTGTGCAGCATGGTCGGCGACAGATTGTAAGCCGAGCCACGGGTGCCGACCGCGCGCACCCGTCCAAACGCATCGGGTCAACCACACGAGGCAAATGGCCGGGCCGCTCTGTTGGGCAGCCCGGCCGTTATCGCATCTCAGTTGCGCGACAGGCTGAATGAGCCGCTGCCGCCGCCATCGCCTTTGAGACGCACCGAAAGCGAGTTGCCGCGCACCGTCGCTTGGATTGAGCCGGTGACACTGTACTGGGTGTTCTGGAAGCTGCCCGCGTAGTGATTGTCTCCGACGCGGTTGAGCGTGGCGATCTGATCAACGCGTCCTGACGGTGTGGCGCACGACGCGCGCATTTCATGAAGCGTTCCAGAAACGCGTACGAAGCGCGCCTTGCAACGCGCTTTCTCGCGCGTATCGCCGTAGTGGACCGAGCCGCCCCCAGACCACGAGCCCGCCAAGCCATCGGCGCGTGCAACGCCGCCAGAGGGCAACACCAACGCAACAGCGAGCGCTAGCATCACGAGAAATTGCGGCATGTCAGGGTCTCCATGAGAATATGCAAATGGGTGCGATTGCGCACGCATGAGATCGGAAGGAAGGCGGACACGCCTGCGAGTAATCGAGGCATTCCAGAAAAAAGCGCTTCACGTTCGCATTCCTTGACGTTGGCAAAGGCGCATTCTGCAATGGCATTCCTGCAATGGCATCGGCACTCTCACGCAAGCAATGGCGCGTTCCACATGAACTTAGGCAATCGTGACCAAGGTTCCAATGGGGAGCGGTTGAAAGTTGCCGGATACGACCGGTATCCACCGGCAATTGCGGTGAACAACCTGTTTCCGGGTGCTGAAACATCTCCAAGTCCGCATCTTGGGGTCCGAATGGGCGCTGCAATTTTGCCGGTCGCGCCCCGTGTGGGCCGGTTTCAGCCGCTGGCGCGCTGTTTGATGAACGGGGCCATGCCTTCGCGCGCCAGTTCGTCGGCCCGTTCATTTTGGGGATGCCCGGCATGGCCCTTGACCCAGTGCCATGTCATGTCGTGTCGCCGCGCCGCAGCCTCCAATCGCTGCCACAATTCGGCATTCTTGACCGGCTTCTTGTCGGCCGTGCGCCAACCATTGCGCTTCCAGCCGTGGATCCACTGCGTGATGCCATTGCGCAAATAGGCGCTGTCTGTGTGCAGATCGACGACACTTGGCTTCTTCAATTGCTCCAGTGCAGCGATCGCGGCAAAGAGTTCCATGCGGTTGTTGGTTGTCTCGGCCTCGCCCCCGCACAGCTCTTTGCGATGGCTGCCCGACATCAAAATTGCGCCCCAGCCGCCGGGTCCGGGATTTCCCGAGCATGCGCCGTCGGTATAAATTTCGATCTGCGGCTTGCCTTGCGGGCTCATCAGATCACCTCGTTGGTGTAGCTCGAAATCGAGGTGACGCCCTGGTGGAAGCGCAGGCGCCTGAGATAGGCGATCGGGTCATGCGGCTTGACGATGGCGCCGGCCGGCGTGTTGAGCCAGTCATAGGAGCGGGTGAGCAGGAAGCGCAATGCAGCGCCGCGCGCCAATATCGGCAATGCTTCACGCTCATCGCGCATCAACGGGCGGACTTCCTCATAAGCCTTCAACAGCGCGCGCGCCTTCGTGATGTTGAACTGAAAATCCTTCTCGAAGCACCAGGCATTGAGGCAGATGGCGATGTCGTAGGCGAGGTAGTCGTTACAGGCGAAGTAGAAATCGATCATGCCCGACAGCGTGTCGCCGATGAAGAACACGTTATCGGGAAACAGGTCGGCATGGATGACACCGCTCGGCAGTCCTGCCGGCCATGCGCCGTCGAGATGGGCAAGCTCGCTGGCGATGATTTGCGAAAGACCGGTCGAGATCCGGTCGGCGCTGCTGGCGAAGCGCTGATAGAGCGCGTGCCAGCCGACGGGCCCCAGTGCGTTCGGCCGCGTGAGCTTGAAATCGGCGCCTGCCAGATGCAATCGCGCCAACGCCCTGCCAAGCTCGCTGCAATGCTCGGCGCGAGGTTTGCGCGGCCAGAAGCCCTCGAGAAACGTTACCAATGCGGCCGCACGTCCGGCCAGTTCGCCCAGCAATTCGCCATCACCGTTTGCGACCGGCAGCGGGCAGGGCACGCCGTTAGCGGCCAGATGCTGCATCAAACCGAGAAAGAACGGCAAATCACCCTTGGCCACGCGCTTTTCGTAAAGCGTCAGGATGAAGGGGCCGGTGGTGGTGTGGACGATGTAGTTGGTGTTCTCGACGCCCTCGGCAATGCCCTTGTAGGACAAGAGCTCGCCGATACCATAGCTGGCAATGAAGGCCTCCAGCTCCTCGTCGTTGACCTCGGTGTAGACTGCCATCGTGCTCTGCTTGCTGTTGGCCGCGTGGGGTGCGTGGTGGATGGTGCCAATCGCCATCCGGGACGGTGACTGGCCACATCCTCGAAAGAAAGTTCCGCGTGAGAACGGCGGGCCGGCGCCGCATGTCATTGGCTCATGGGATGGGGCTCATAAGGTAGGGCTCATGCGGCGGGCGGGCGCAATTCGCGCGGAATGTTGAAGGCGATGCGCTCCTCGGCGGTGGAGATGATTTCGACTGTCACGTCGAAGCGCGCCTTCAAAGCCTCGATCACCTCGTCGACCAGCACTTCCGGCGCCGATGCCCCCGCCGTGATGCCGACCGCGCTCGCCCCCTCCAGATCGTCCCAGACGATGTCGTCGGCGCGCTGAATGAGACGTGAGCGCGGGCAGCCGGCGCGGGTGCCGACTTCGACCAGGCGCAACGAGTTGGAGCTATTGGGAGCACCCACTACCAGCAGACAATCGATGTCGGGAGCGATCGCCTTGACCGCGTTCTGGCGATTGGTGGTGGCGTAGCAAATGTCTTCCTTGTGCGGCCCGATGATCAGCGGAAAGCGCTCCTTCAGAATAGCAACGATGGCGGCGGTATCGTCGACCGACAGCGTCGTCTGGGTGACGTAGGCGAGCAGCGCCGGGTCGCGGGGTTGGAAGGCGACGGCCTGCGCCACGGTTTCAATCAGGCTGACCGCGCCATCGGGCAATTGGCCCATGGTGCCATCGACCTCGGGGTGGCCGGCATGGCCGATCAACACGATCTGCCGGCCCTCGCGATGATGCCGCTCCGCCTCGAAATGAACCTTGAACACCAGTGGGCAGGTGGCATCGAGCACGAACATGTTGCGTGCTTTGGCGGTGGCCGGCACGACTTTGGCCACGCCATGTGCCGAAAAGATCACGGGCTGGGATGTTTCTGGAATTTCGTCCAGCTCCTCCACAAAAATGGCGCCTTTCGCCTTAAGCGTGTCGACGACATAGCGATTGTGGACGATCTCGTGACGGACGTAGACCGGAGCCCCGTATTTGGCTAACGCCAGCTCGACGATCTGGATGGCGCGGTCGACACCAGCACAAAAGCCGCGTGGAGCCGCCAGCAGCAGCCGCAGGGGTGGGCGCGCGTTAACCATGGCATCGCCATGCGCGCCGGCAGAGGGGATAGGACGTGAGGGACGCTCGGTCATCGGTTATGCAGCTTGATCTGGCGACGGATTGGGGGCGTGCTTCGGATTCTTCAACAAGTGCAGAGCCCGGCTCGGCTTGGCTGGTGCCGTAGAGGGGTGGTAGGTTTTGAGTCGTCGCACAATGCAAAAGCTTCGTGCGAAGATTCGTTTTCGGGTTACGTGTGTTCAAAACTCACGAGTGAAACTCACAAGTGTTGGGCCAATCGACCCGCCTTGCGGCGGCGCGATTATGCGGATCGGGACGTCATGACGCAATCCTTGGCGGTGCACGCGCGCAGTGTGGCCGTTGCCCTCGTGATGGGAGCCGCCTCGCTGGCTCTGACAGGCTGCGGGATGTCGTCGCTGACGTCGGGCCTGGGTGGCGGCTTTGGTGGCGATTCCTCCAAGTCGCTCGACAGCGCTGGCGCCGTTACCGAAGAACAGCTGTTGTCTGCGGCCAAGGCCGAAGGCGATAACCCCGGAGTGACCGTTACCGGCGGCATCAGTCCAGGTTGCCCGCGGTTCGTATCCAAGCCGACCGACAACGCGATTACGTTCTACGAGCCTGGCCGTTCCGGCGATGGCTTGGCCATCATGCATCGCGGCGAAATCACCAAGACGGCGCGCGAATGCCGGGTCGAAGCTGGCCGTGTGACGGTGAAATATGGCTTCTCGGGACGCGTGCTGCTGGGGCCGCGCGGGCAGTCCGGCACCGTGTCGCTGCCACTCAACGTGCAGGTCAACGATTCCAAACGCGCCCCGGTTGTCGCCGACAAGATGAAGATCGACGTCGCCGTCGCGCTCGACAAGCCGATCGGCTATTTCTCGGCGGTGCGCGAGGTCACTTTCCCGATCAGCGAGGGCGCGCGGCCGGGCGAGTACGAGGTGCTCGTCTCCTTCGACCGCACGGTGCCCGGCGCGGGCTGAGACGTCCGGCCGTCGAAAATCTACGACGGATGCTCATTGGTGAGCGCGACCGCCTGCTTGTCGCGGGATCCGTTGAGTTGTGGCCTGTTTCACGCCCATGTCCATGCTGGGCCAGCGCCGTGATGTCAGCAAGATTTGTTGAGCAGGTCCGCCCCCGCGCTGCGAACTCCAGCTTTCGGTGCGTGTGACACGGGGCGCGTCGGGCTTCCCTTGATGGCTGCTACTTTGCCGTCGGCCACGTCATCGCGATTGACAAGAAGGTCAGTAACGTTGACATATCGAACGCCGCCGCGCGGCGCCGGTGCCCGCTGCGGGCGCCGTCGGGGAGTTGTTCGGTAAAAGGGGTTTGATCCGCATGTACGAGCCGCGGTATGCGAAGCGCGCGGAGGGCATGCGCGCCTCCGAGATTCGCGAGCTCCTGAAGCTCCTTGAGAAGCCCGGCATCATCTCTTTCGCGGGCGGCATTCCGGACCCCAAATTGTTTCCCAGTGCGGCCGCTTCCGCCGCCTATCAGGCGATCCTGGCCGATCCCGCCAAGAGCGCGCAGGCGCTGCAATATTCGGTGAGCGAAGGCTATCCGCCGCTACGTGAGTGGATCGCGCGGCACATGGGCTTGCTCGGCGTGCCGGCAAGCGCCGAAAACATTCTCGTCACATCCGGCTCGCAGCAGGCTCTCGAATTTCTCGGCAAGCTGTTCATCACCGCGGGTGACACGGTGCTCGTCACTGCGCCGACCTATCTGGGCGCGCTACAGGCGTTCTCGGCCTATGAGCCGCGTTACGATACGCTGCGGCCCGAGAGCGGCAACCGCACGCCCGATTCCTATGCGCGGGGGGCCGCGAGCAGCGGCGGCAGCGTCAAGTTCGCCTATGTCGTACCCGACTTCGCCAACCCCACTGGCGAAACCCTGTCGATGGATGCGCGTTGGGGCCTCGTCTCGCTCGCCGAAGAACTCGACATTCCGATCATCGAGGACACGGCTTATGTCGATCTGCGCTTTGAGGGCGAGACGGTTCCGGCCGTGCAGGCGCTCGACGTGCAACGTCGTGGCGGCGACCTCAACGCCTCGCGCGTCATCTATTGCGGCACCTTCTCCAAGACGCTGACGCCCGGGCTTCGCATCGGCTGGGTCTGCGCGGCCGAGGCCATCGTGCGCCGCTTGACGCTCATCAAGCAGGCGTCCGACCTCAACTGCTCGCTCATCAACCAGATGGTGATGGAGCAACTCGCGTCCGGTACATTCCCGGCGCAGGTGACGGCGGCGGTGGCGCATTACCGCGCGCGGCGCGATGCGATGCTGGCCGCACTCGCTCGGCACATGCCGCAAGGCGTGAGCTGGACGCACCCCGAAGGCGGGCTCTTCATCTGGGTGAGCTTGCCGGAAGGCATGGATGGCGCCGAGCTGCTGCGCCGATCGATCGAGGAAGCCAAGGTCGCGTTCGTGCCGGGTGCCGCTTTCTTCACCGATGGCACCGGTCGCAATACGATCAGGCTCAGCTATTCGCTACCCACCGAAGCGCAGATCGCCGACGGCATCGCGCGGCTCGGCAAGCTGGTGGCGGCGGCTGCCTGAAGAACACACCATCGCCACCGGTCTATCGTCTTCCCGACGTCGTTACACACACATCCGTCATCCCGACGCAGGTCGGGATGGGTTCACGTTGCGCGCGGCGAGCGTCACAGCATCCACTTTAATGCTGCTTGCGCCAGATGCGGTCAAACGCTGTGGCGATCACCGCCTTGATCGGAGGCTCTGCGAAAGCTGCGATTGAAAGAGCAAGCGCGCAGGTCACCAGCATCGCAAAAGCGAGCGCAAATCCTGCATGTGACGTGAGTTCATAAGCCCCTTTCAGCAGTACCGCACCGATCAAGTCATTGATGAGGTAGAGGGGATAGGTTGCGATGCCGACATTGCGGGCCAAGCGTCCGGGTATCACTTTTGAAACCCGATCATTGAATCGCACGGAGAGGACGATCGCCACCAGGCACGTCGCCCAGATCAGCATGGGCACCACAACGCTGCTGTGAGCGACTGCGGCCTCCCAGGCCTTGTTATGGGCGATCTGCACCATTGCGGTGCCGACGCACAGTGCGATCACGGGAAGGTCCGCCCATTGCCGTTGCCGCAGCAGGGACACCCACAGCAACCCGCCGATCGCGAACAGGTTGCCGTGATATACGAGCAAGAGTTGAAGCGTGCGAACGACGGCAGGACTGTACGTGGCCTCGATGTAGGCATTGAGCCCGAACAACAAGCTTATCAGCCAGAAGGCCGAGCTGATTATTCCAATCGGATAAAGAACCAGCCGAACGCGCTCCACGGTCGTCATTCTGATCAGCACGAAAATCGAGGTGTAGAAGGCGATCTCGATGCCCAGCGTCCAATATACGCCGTCGATCCACGGTCCAAACGGCACGAAGAAGATGCTGCGCAGGAATCGCGTCACCACCGACCAGACGGGCAAGATGTCAAAGGCCAACAGCGTGGCTGCGCTCAGGCATGCTGAAACCAGCGCGCCGGGTACGAGGCGCAGCACCCGGCTGCGCGCGAACGATCGGCCATCCCGGCCAGCCGAATAGACGATGACGAAGCCAGACAGGACGAAAAAGATGTCGACGCCAACGGAGCCGAACCACGACAGCCACGTCAGTGACGGGAAGGCCGGTATCCCGTTCGTTACGCTGTTGGCCGTCGCCTCGTAAGTGACCGCCCAGGACCAGAACGCCAAGTGATAGGCCATGACCAGGAACGCCGCGAAAAAGCGTATGACGTCCAAACCGGCAATCGGCAGTTTCGACTCTGGGCGATTCAACGCCATGTATCCTCGCCCCCAACAAAGCGTATTCCGCCTTCCTTGTGTCACCGATCGCGCGTGCCGTGTAGTGGCATTGCGACGCGCCGAACTGGCACGCCCAGGCCGGCCGTGAAGCCAATAATTCGAGTGCATATGGGCGTGAGCGCTTGAAATGAAATCGACTGTTGTCGGCATTTTATAAGCGCGTGCCAGCGGGGGCAGGGTCAGTTCGATTGCGCGGTTTTCATCACCGATGGTGCCAAGCCCGAATACGATCCGGCTCAGCTATTCGCTGCCGATCGAGGCCGACATCGCGGATGCTGGCGGCGGCGAGCTGAGGCTTTCGGCTGTTGTTGACCCATCTCTACCACAACGCCACTTTGAACGACTAGGTCCGCCGATCATCCCATAACGCGCATAGATGATTGCTAAGTGAGCGAAATTTAAAGAGGAAAGCCCTATCGCAACAGAGCTTTCCTCTTAAGTATCGAAACTCACTCACACTGTGCCTTGCGCCACGAACTTATTTCCATATTGGACCACGACGCCATACGTTCCATTTTCGTCGTCATAACCGCCCTTAATCTTCATGCCGGCGACCGTAAAGTTGAACATCACCTTTGGAGCTGCGCCCGATACCGCATCGAGTTCAACGGCCGATAGCGCGCGGATTTCGCTCGTTCCAGTGTTGGGTTCTGCGTTCATGTTCGTATTCTCCTTGAGTTGACGGACTTCTGTCCTGGGTTCTTGCCAAGTTTCCCGCTTCCGGCAATTCCTGCCGGTGCGCGACGGCTCGGGGGCCCGAGCCAGTGACAGGCATGGAGCAACCCAGCCGCCGCCGCAGTAACCTCGGGAACATCGCTTTAGCGAAGTTTTGCTCCGGGCCAACTGCTATTGGCCGACAGCCGACCTGAGTGTCGCGTAGTGGAGTGCTTTCTGAGCCCAAATAAGCGAAAGCCCGGAGGCGGTGCCTCCGGGCTTCGTTGATTGACTGAGACGGATAGTTGCGCGGCGCCGTAGTGCAGGACTGGGCGCCAGACTGGCGATCCGATCAGTTCAGCTTGCCCTTGATGTCGGTGATGCTCTGCTGGATCAGGTCGTCCGACTTGGCGCCCGTCACCTTGCCGGCGAGAATCTTTTCCGCCGCTTTCAGTGCGGCCTCGACCGCCGATCCGCGCACTTCCGCCAGCGCCTGCGCCTCGGCGCGCGCGATCTTCTCCTCGGCCATCTTGGAGCGGCGCTCGACCGAATCGGCGAGCTGCTTCTTCGTCTCAGCGGCCAGCGCCTCGGCCTCGCGGCGAGCCTGATCGATGATGCTCTTGGCCTCTTCCTCGGCCTCGCGGCTTTTCTTCTGATAGTCGGCTAGCAGGGTCTGGGCCTCCTCGCGCAAGCGCCGCGCGTCGTCGAGCTCCTTCTTGATCGCGTCCGCGCGCGCATCGAGCGCACCGGTCAGCTGCGCCGGCACCTTCATGTAAAAGACGATGGCGAAGAAGCCGAGGAAGGCGACCAGAACCCAGAATTCAGCGGCGCCCGGATCGAGCAAAGCGGACATGTTCTATTCCCTCCTGCGCTCACAGAACCTTTTTGACGTCAGCGGCAGTGATGTTTTCGCCGATCAGCTTGCCGACGATGGCGCTGGCGGTGTCGGCGGCGATATCGTTGACGCTCGATAGCGCGTTGTTCTTCATGGCGGCGATGCGCGCCTCGGCCTCGGCGATCTTGGCGTTGACCTTGGTATCGGTCTCGGCACGCTCGCGGTCGGTCTCGGCGGCGAGCTTTTCACGCGTGTCGCGCGCAATGCCGCTGGCCTTGCCGCGCGCGTCGGCGAGTGAATCCTCATAGCCCTTGAGCGCCTTTTCGGTCTCGGCCTTCAGGGCTTCGGCGGCGTCGATATCGCGCTGGATGCGGTCGCGGCGCTCCTCGATCACCTCGCCGATGCGCGGCAGGGCGATGCGTGACATGAGCGCGTAGAGAAGAGCGAACGAGATCGCCAGCCAGATGATCTGCGGAGCGAAATTGGCCGGATCGAGTGGCGGGAAGGCGCCCTTGTGGCCCGCTTCATGCGGCACGCCCGTTTCGGTGTTGTGCTTTTGAGCCATGACCCTACCGGTGCAGTAGAATGCTGCAAAGGAATGCGTGGTGCAAAATGGTGGTCGCGGGTGTGGCGCGGCGGGGCGCCGATCAGGGAGCCCGCACCGCGCGACACGTCGATTGACCCGATCGCGGCGATCAGGTGAACAGCAGCAGGAAGGCGATCAGCAGCGCGAAGATGCCGAGAGCTTCCGTCACGGCGAAGCCGAAAATCAAACGGCCGAACTGGCCGTCGGAAGCGGAAGGATTGCGCAGCGCGCCCTGCAGGAACTGGCCGAACAGGTTGCCGACGCCGATGGCTGCGGCGCCCGTGCCGATGGCAGCAAGACCGGCGCCGATGAGCTTGGCGGAAGCTGGATCCATGGTTGTTCTCCTTGAGGGTTTGGATGGGTCCGAATGGGTTGAAAACGATTGGCCGAGTGCGCTGTCGTCAGTGGCCGGGGTGGAGCGCGTCGTTCAAGTACATGCAGGTCAGCATGGCGAACACGTAGGCCTGCAGGAAAGCGACGAGGAACTCCAATGCGGTGAGCGCCGTCGCCATCGTCAGCGGCAGGATCGACAACACGCCATAGGCGCCGCCGGCTCCCAGCAGCATGATGATGAAGCCCGCGAACACTTTCAGCGTGATGTGGCCGGCCAGCATGTTGGCGAACAGACGCACCGAGTGGCTGATGGGCCGCGACAGGAACGAGATGATCTCGATGGCGACGACCAGCGGCAGCACGTAGATGGGGACGCCCGACGGTACGAACAGCTTGAAGAAGCCGACCCCGTTCTTGGCGAAGCCGACCACCAGCACGGTGACGAACACCAGGAGCGCCAGACCGGCGGTCACTGCCAGATGGCTGGTCGACGTGAAGAACCCCGGGATCATGCCGAGCATGTTCAGCGTCAGAATGAACATGAAGATCGTGAACACGAGCGGGAAGAATTTCATCGGCCCCTTGTCGTGGCCGTGGCCATGATCGTGTCCGTGGCCCATCGTGTCGCGCACCATGTTGGCGACGAATTCGTAGAGCATCTCGGCCAGCGATTGCAGGCGCGTGGGAACCAGCGAGCGGCCGCGCATGGAGAAGATCAGGAAGGCGGATATCAGCACCACCGCCAGCACCATGAACAGCGCCGAATTGGTAAAGGTCGCGTCGAACCCAAACAGGTTCATCGGAAACAGGCGCTTGATCTCGAACTGATGGATCGGGTCCGGCATGCCGCCGCCGCCATGAGATTGAGATGCCACGTTCAAACCCCCAAGGTTGTCATTCGTCGTCGTTGTCCGGCAGATCCTTGCCGATATTGCCGCCGGTTTCGCGCGCGATATCCGTTTCCAGCCGCTTATATCCGCGCATCACGTTGAGCACGCCAGCAGCGAAGCCCAACACGAAGAAGAGCAACAAAAGCCACGGCTTGGTACCCAGAAGATAGTCCAGCCCATAGCCGATCGCCGCGCCCACGAGGATGGCCCCGACAAATTCGGAACCGATCTTGAAGCCATAGCTCATTCCGCGTCCGCCGAGCGCGGACCCGCTATGCGACTTGGCCTCAGCCGCCTGCTCCGCGCGCACCTTGCCGAGCTTCTGGTTCAGCTCGGAGACACGGCGCTCGAATTGGGCTTTTTCTTGAGGGCTGAGCTTATCTGTGCCACCACCCTGACCATTCGGCGAATTCGACATGGGGCCATGACCTTGGGAAGCGCACAATCCAGGCCTCGTGAGAGGTCCGAACGCAGCGCACCATAGTGACGCGCCAAGGGGGTGTCAATAAACCGGAACCCCGACAAACGTCGTGAATCCCGGGGTCGAAAGTAGGGGGCTTGGGACCGCGCGGCGGCGGCGATGGCGTGAAAATTGAACGCTGCTCGCCGCCTGTCGGAATTTGTGACTTACAGGCTGGCAATGCAAGCTGGAAAGGCAAACGGTGCGTCTGCGTGCGGGCCGCGAGAGTTTGTCGTTTCGGGCGAACGGACGCCCGGCTGCCTCAGCCCGCCTCGAGGAAGCTGTGGGCGGTCTCCAGATCCACCGAGACCAGTTGCGAGACGCCACGCTCGGCCATGGTGACGCCGAACAGGCGGTTCATGCGCGCCATGGTCATCGGGTGGTGGGTGATGACGAGGAAGCGCGTCGCCGTTTCGCCGGCCATCTTCTCCATCAGCGTGCAGAAGCGGTCGACGTTGGCGTCGTCGAGCGGTGCGTCGACCTCGTCGAGCACGCAGATCGGTGAGGGGTTGGTGAGGAACACCGCGAAGATCAGCGACAAGGCGGTCAGCGTCTGCTCGCCGCCTGACAGGAGCGACAAGGTTGCGGGCTTCTTGCCGGGCGGCTTGGCGATGATTTCGAGGCCGGCTTCCAACGGGTCCTCGTTGGCGACGAGCTCGAGCCGCGCCTCGCCGCCGCCAAACAGCGTAGAGAACAACCCCTGGAAATGCCCATCGACGGTTTGGAAGGCTTCATCGAGGCGCTTCTTGGCCTCCCGGTTCAATTGCTGGATGGCGCCGCGCAGCTTGGACACCGCCTCCTCGACGTCGCGGCGTTCCGCGTCCAGCGTCTCGAATTGCTCGGCCATGCTGACCAGCTCGTCGTCGGCAGCCAGGTTGACCCCGCCCAGCCGCTCGCGATCGGCTTTCAGTTTGGCGAGCTGGCGGTCGACGTCGGCATGGTCCGGCAACGTGGCGCCGGGCTCGTGGCCTGCAAGTGGAAGACAGCCCTCCGGAATGACGCCAAGGCTCTCGCGGATGCGACGGGCCTCGTCCTGGCGGCGCTGGCGTGCTCCCTCGAGACGGGATTCGATGCGGGCGCGGCCTTCGCGGCCATCAGACACCGCACCTTGCGCGGCGCGCAGAGCCTTCTGCGCGTCTTTGAGGTCGATTTCCGCCTGCGCCAGAGTATCGGCAGCCTGCCGGCGCGCGGTTTCAGCGGTCGTCACCTCGGCGTCGAGCTTGCCGCGGCGTGCTTCGATCTGGGCCGGCAGATCGGCAAGCGCGGCGAGTTCTTCGCGTGAGGCCGCAAGGCGCTCGGCCAGGGTTACGGCCTGCTGCTCGGCGCCTGCGATGCGTGTCTGCCAGCGGTTGCGATCGGCTCCAGCACTTGCGCGTCGCTCGGCGCGGGCGCGGTGGGAGCGCTGCAGCTCGGCGCTGCGGGCATGCGCGTCAGCCAGCGCGGTGCGGGCCGCCTCGGCAGTCATGCGTGCGTCGGAAAGCTCGACCTCGACCACATCGAGCGGCGGCAGCTCTTCAAGGGCGAGCGCAGTTTCACTCTCGCGCACCACTGCATCGCTAAGATCCTCCTCGGCACGCAGACGCGCATCCGCAATCGCCGTCAGCCGCGCTTCGCTCTCGCGTGCGGACTTTTCCAAAGCCGCGGAAGCATCGTTTGCGCGGGCAAGCTCGGCCTGGGTCTCGCGCCACGCCAGCCGCAGCGTGCGCTCGCGGGTCTCAGCGTCAGCGTATGCGCCAATCACTTCGGTCGCGGCCTCGCCGATCACCTCGGCCGCCTCACGCGCTTCGGCCTCCTCGAACTCGAGTGCGGCAAGCCGGTTCTTCTGCGCCAGTCTCAGTGCAGCGGCCGTGGCGCCATGCGCGGCAGCGACGAAGCCATCCCACCGCCACAGATCGCCTTCGCGTGAGACGAGCCTCTGCCCCGGCTTCAGCGTCTTTTGCAGCTTGTGACCCTGTGCGCGAGCGACGATGCCGATCTGGGCGAGGCGGCGCGTCAGCTCGGCAGGGCCGTGGATGTGGCGGGCCAGCGGCTCGACACCCTCGGGCAATAGCGGGTCACTCTTCAATGGCGCGATCAAGCGCCAGTGCACTGCGGCTTCTTCGCTGGCGGGTGCATCGAGATCATCGCCGAGCGCTGCGCCGAGCGCCGTCTCGTAGCCCGGCGCTACGCGCAGCTGGTCGACGATCGCGGGCAGGTCTGCCTCGCGCGCCGGCACCAGCAAGCGCGCCAACGTTTCGCGCTCCGTGGCGATGGCTGCCGCCGCGAGGCGCGCCTTCTCGGCTGCGGTGCGCTTTGCGGCTACGACATCGGCGAGACTTCGCGCGTGAGCCTCGGCGGCGAGTGTGCTTGCCTCGATTTCGGCGATCTGTACCGCCAGTTGGTGGGTCTTTGCGATTGATGCCGCGAGCTTGGTGGCGTCGGGTGCCCGAGTGGAAACCTCGCGCGCCTGCTCGGCCAAGGCCTGGATCTGGCGTTCGATTTTCTCGCGCGCCAAGCGTCGCTCGGCAGCCGCATGCTCGAGGCTGCGACGGCTGGCGCGCGCTTCGGCGGCGCGGTGGGTGACGTCGGCGAGCGTGCATTCGGCCTGTCGGAGTGAGGCTGTTGCCTCCTCGTGGCGCGCCGTGGCTTGCTCTTCGGCGTCGGCTGCAACCGCATCGGTCTCGTCGAGCGCGGCGATTTCCTGTTCGAGACGGGCGATCGTCTCGCGCGCTTCCGCCATCAGCATACGCTCGCGCGCAATATCGGCGTCGAGTTGAGCGGCGCGCGCCTGAAGCTCGCTTTGGCGCTCGGCAGCGCGGCGGGCTTCACGCTCGAACGTCTCGGCCTCCAGGTGGATGCGATGCAGGCCGGCCGCGCGTTTGGCCTCCTCCTCGCGCAGGGCGGGCAGCGCGTCGGCCTTGCCAGCCTCCTCCTTGACCGCGCGCGCCTCTTGCGCAAGCGCGAGGGTCAACGCTTCGAGTGCGGCGCGCAGGTTGGCTTCTTCTGCATCGACGTGGGCTTGCGCCTCGGTCCACGACAGGTGGAAGGCCAGCGCCTCCTGCTTGCGGATTTCCTCCGACAGCTCCTTGTAACGACGGGCCTGGCGCGCCTGCCGCTTCAAGCCTTCGATTTGCGAGCTGACCTGCCCCAGCACATCGCTGACGCGGGCGAGGTTTGCTTCCGCGCCCTTCAAGCGCAGCTCGGCCTCGTGCCGGCGCGAGTGCAGGCCCGCGACGCCGGCGGCATCTACGAGAATACGGCGGCGCTGTTCGGGCTTGGCGTTGACGAACTCGCCGATCTGGCCTTGCCGCACCAGCGCCGGCGAGCGTGCGCCGGTTGCAGCATCCTCGAACAGGATCTTGATGTCGCGGGCGCGCGCTTCCTTTCCGTTGATGCGGTAGGCCGAGCCTGCCTCGCGCTCGATGCGGCGGGTGATCTCGATCGTGTCGCGGTCGTTGTATTCGGCGGGTGCCTGCCGCTCGCCATTGTCGAGGAACATCGTCACCTCGGCGGCGATGCGCGCTGGCCGTGACGTGGTGCCGGAAAAGATCACGTCGTCCATGGCGGCGGCGCGCATCGACTTGTGCGAGGTCTCGCCCATCACCCAGCGGAGCGCTTCGAGCAGATTGGATTTGCCGCAACCATTGGGGCCGACGACGCCCGTCAGCCCCGGCTCGATGACGAGCTCGGTCGGCTCCACGAAGGACTTGAAGCCCAGCAATCTGAGGCGCGAGATTTTCATGGTTTAGGAGTGTGGGTCCTTCGTTTCAGCATGCATTTTTACGGGCTCGACCGCTTCCGGCTGCGGCGCGACAGCTATTGGGCTCGCGCGCGGGCTCACTCGGCAGCGCGGCGCCACATTTATCGGATGCCCCGCCGACTCAGCATTTTGCCGCGATTCCGGCAAGTCCGCAGGTCGACGCGGTGAGGTTTCGGTGGATTGGGGGTGGGTGAGTGGGGCTATGACTTCTGCGACGCAAATGGGCGTCCGGTGCGAAGCAGACATTTTGTGTGCCGTCAGTGTCGTGATTGAGCCGACCCGGAACTTGACTAATCGAGATCAAGGACGAATGCGGCCTGGGGCGTTAGAATTTTCCAGTAAATTCGATGAAAGCGGGCCACGCCGTCGCGCATCGCTCGTCACCATTAGGGGGGAGAATGCTCAATCGTCAGGCTCTGGTTTATCCGGCTGTGGCCGTTTTCTTAGGTGCAATTGGCTTGTCCTGGATCACCCACGGGCAGGGTGTTGTCCACAACGATCCGGCTCATCATGTCGCCATTCCCTCGCCGCTGACCGTGCCACTCCAGGTGCAGGCCGCCTTTAACGGCAGCGACGTATTCTTCCGCTATCGCTGGCCGTCGCCGCAGCCGGGCATCTTCCACGATGTTCTGCGCTTCGAAGGTGGCAAGTGGGTGGTGAAAGGCTCCGCGGTTCCAGGCTCACAGCCCGACGGGCTGCATGAGGACCGGGTGGCGATGATGGTCGACGATGGCAGCGTGCCGGAATTCTCGCGCTACGGCGGCTATATTACGGTCGGCCGGCGGTTGGCCGGCTTGAGCGACGAGGTCAGCGGTAAAGAGGTTGCCGCCCATCCCTATCTCGGCGCCAAACTGAAGCAAGACGAGCCGACCAAATACCTGCCTGCCACCCGCAAGAGCCTCGACGATTGGTCGTCGCTCGTTCCCGAGGACGAGTTGAAGGCGCTGCGTGCGGCGGGCTACTTCATAGACCTGTGGCACTGGCGCGCCAACCGCTCGAGCCCTGTCAACCTGGCTGACGACCAGTTGGTCGCCGAGGCCCGTCTCAGCGATGCCGGCAAGGGCATGTTTGCGGCCAACTGGGATGGCGAAAAGAAGCTCCCGCGCTTCATGTTCGATACCGCCAAGGCCGGTCACGCGGCTTTGAAATGGGATGACATCAAGGCCGGCAAAATCACGCAGGACAGCGCCTATGCGCTGCGTGAGGATATCGCAGTGCCTTTCGACCCGAATGCACAGTGGAAGGACGGCGATACGCTGCCGCGCCGGATCGTGCGTCCAGGTGACGGCTCGCGTGCCGACATCAAGGTGCTCGGAAAGGCCCGCTGGGCCGACGGTTACTGGGACGTCGTACTGTCGCGGAAGATGGACACGGGCAATCGGCTGGAGGACAAGATCCTGGTCGATCGCGGCGTCTACCATGTCGCCTTTGCCGTCCACCGGCAGGCGACCGGTGGCCGGTGGCACTACGTTTCGCTGCCCTACACGGTCGGTCTTGGCCGCGATGCGGACATCAATGCCGTCCGCTTCGAGGGTGACGCACCGAAATGGGATCAGCCTGCCAAAGCCGTCACGCTGTTCTATCCAGGACAGGTGGGCTGGGCCCACATCAACAGTGCCAAACACCCCGGCGCCGACAACGTGAAGGCTGGAGTGCCGGTCAAATTCCGGCACAGCGAGGCGGCGTTGGCGCACTACGGCGTCGAGATGGAATTCAACGACGCCATCCGGCAGCAATGGTTGCTCACCATGCTCGGGGGCGTGCTGCTCATTGCAGGCTTCGCCGTAGCCCTCAATGCCACCCTGAAGCGCGGAAAGGGAGCCTGATCATGGCTGCATATCACGTCGTGCTCGTTCACTTCCCGATTGCGCTCTGGATGACGGCCACGCTGGCAATTCTGTATCGGGCGTTTTCGAACGGACCCGTGGCCCAGGCGGTCGATCGGGCCTTGATCCCGTTGCTGTCGATCGGTCTCGTCTCCGGCACCGTCGCGATCATCGTCGGTCTGATGGTGTGGCCGTGGGACGCGATCTCGACCTCACCGCTCGGGCGCAATCACGTCCTGCTGGCAATCTGGACCACGGCATACTGGGCCCTGATGCTGGCGACACGCTGGATACAGGGCGACGCGATCTGGGATGGACCGGGGCGTTGGGTGATGGCGGCATTGTCGGTGATCGGTAGCGTTCTGCTCGGCATCACCGGTACGCTCGGCGGGCACCTGTCCGGGATCTATACCGACCTGTCGAAAGTATTGCGTGCGCTCGGCTGGGAAGTGCATCGTACATTCTATGTGCCGAACATGACGCTCGGTGTGATTGTAGCGGCCGCGGTAGCACTCGTGGTACTCGGCTGGCTGGCATCCAAGCGGGCTGCGAACAAAGCTGCCTGAGTTGGCCTTCCTCGCATTGTTGGGTGCGGTGGACACAAGAGTCGGAGTCACCGCCCCGCCGCAGCCGTCGCCCCGCCTTTGGCCGCCAGCGCGGCATCGACCAGGGCTGAGATGTCGGCGAGGCTCAGCACGCGCTTCACCAATTTGCCGTCGACGAAGAAGTTGGGCGTGCCGATGATGCCGAGCGTGCGGCCGCGGTCCTTGATCCAGCGAAGACCGCCGATCATCGTCTCGTTCTTCATGCACGCATCGAATTGGGTCTGGGTCACGCCCACCTGTTGCGCCACCGCGAAGATGGCGCCGGGCCGCACCTCTTGCGACACCCATTTCGACTGCTGCGCGAGAAACTTGCCATAGAGGTCGAGGTATTTGTCGGCCGGCGCGCAACGTAGCGCGATCGTCGCATTGCCCGAGGTTTTGCCGATCGGGAATTCGCGGATGATGAAGCGCACCTTGCCGGTGTCGATGTAGGCCTTCTTGAAGGCCGGAAACACGTCCTGATGGAACTGGCGGCAATAGGGGCAGGTCAGCGACATGTACTTGATGACCGTCACCGGCGCATTCGCATTGCCCCACGCCATTTCCGGCAGAGTTCCGGTCTGCATGATTTCGGCGACGGTCGGGTTGGCAATCACCTCGCGGCCGCCGGGCGGCTTGTCGCTGATCTCGCCGGTCAGCGGGTTCAATGGCGGCGAGGTGCTGGCGGGCTTGCTTTCACCATAGGCCGACGTCGAAGCGGTGGCGCCCGTTGCCGGGTCGGGCGTCGAGGTGCCAACGCTCAGCATCTGGTCGCCGGCGCAGGCCGATAATACGAGCCCGGCAATCATGGCCGCCGTGGTTGCCTTCAAACCGCGCACGTATCTGCCCCCTGACGCACGTTCCGCGTTCAGCCTCCCCGCGGCCTACTTCAGCAACGGGTCGATCATCGCCTCGAAGGCGGCCAGCGTCGGCGCGCCTTGCAGCTTCTTGCCGTTGATGAAGAACGAGGGTGTCGCCGAGACGCCGAACTGCTCGGAGCCGCGCGTGCGCTGCATGTTGATCTGGTCGAGCAGCTTCTGGTTCGTCAGGCACTTGTCGAAGCTGTCTTGGGTGAAGCCCGCCTGCTTGGCGATCTCGAACAGCTTGGGCACGGGATTGCCCTGCGCGAATGCCCAATCGGCCTGCGTGGCAAACAGCATATCGACCATCGGATAGACCTTGTCTGCGGCGGCGCAGCGCGCCAGCATCGAGGCGGCCGCGGCCAGATTATCGAGCGGGAACTCGCGCATGATGAAGCGGATCTTTCCGCTGTCGATGTACTTGGTCTTGATTTGCGGAAAGACGTCCTTGTGGAACTTGGCGCAATGACCGCAGGTCATCGACGCGTATTCGACAACCGCAACCTTCGCGTCCGCCGGCCCGAGCGCGACGTCGGGCAGACCGTCCACCGTTTTCATGAGGTCTTCGACGGGAACCTCGGTCGGACCTTCTCCGCGGCGCTGAGCACGCGCTGGTCCAACGACGCAAGCCGTCGTCGTAAGGGCCGCGAGCGCGGCGCTGCCGGCCAAGAGCTGGCGGCGGTTGGTGGTGAGGCGGGGCTGGCGGACGGCGGTGTCAGTCACGGCAAGTGCTCCTTGGGCATTCACTTGAGGCCCCTTAGCACGGGGCCATCGACGCATTAAGGCAAAAGGCCGCTGAATGCCACTTGAACACGGGTTTTGCCGAACGACACTGGCGCCAAACCGCAATCGGGCCCGTGATGCCGGACGTCATCCACCGATTTCCGGCGCAGGTCAGACGCTGCGCTTGCGGGACCGTATGTTGGAGCCAAGGCGAGCAAGGGCCGCCTCCAGGCCATTCTCACTGCCCGTAGCTTGCGCCGCAGGCGATGCTGGCGTGGAGGTTTGTTCCGGCGCTGATGGCTCGCGTGCGTTGACGCTTGCCCCGGCAGAGGCATGAGACGGAGCAATCGGCTCTTGCTGAATGCGCAGCTCGACAACGGCGCGATAGCCGAAATAGGCGTTGATGCGCTCAATGATCTGGGCGGTCTGGTATTGCACATCGAGCGCGACGGCAGGATCGACCTGCAACACGAGCGTCGCGCCAGGGCGGCCCTTGGCCGCTTCGTCTCCCGCACCAGCCTGCTCGGGGAAGCGAGGCCATTTGAGTTTTAGCGGCCGGGTGTCAGCGGCCAGACGCGCTCCGACGATCTGGGCCCAGTCGGTAATCAGGGAGGCCGAGGCGAAGCCGTGCTTTTCGAAGGCTTTGCGGGTGATGCCAGGGATCAGGCTCGCCAGCGCGCGCACCGCCGACCGGCCGCCGGTTGGCTGCCAGACATGCCCGTTAGGCGCCCCAGCCGCCCCGCGTGGCGACGCTTTCGCGGTAGCAGCGCACTTTTCATCCCGTGTTTTCACGCGACCCTGTTCACTCCCGCGTTGCAGCCGGTAGCCTGACGCTTACCATCAGAATTACGATTCGGGCGATTGCGAGCGGGCCAAGGAGTGTTATCCGCGGGCCGATTTCTGGGGGCGCACATGACGGCTGTGGCGCGAAAGCAACTCCCATTGCGGCCAGCGGGGCCCGATACGGTCGCGGCCCTGCTCGAATGGTACGACCGCGAGCGCCGTGACCTGCCATGGCGCGCCAATCCCGGACGTCGCGCCGATCCCTACAAGGTCTGGCTCAGCGAGATCATGCTGCAGCAGACGACCG